>CALZBV010000173.1 GCA_945622055.1 uncultured Clostridia bacterium | reverse complement strand
AGATGCATTGAAATCAACAAATGACCAGGATGTTACACTTGGAATGATCGTGATAGATGGTGGAAGATTTTCTCTGAAAGCTGCAGAGGATGCAATACAGGCAGAAAATATGCTGTTGATTCAGGATGGTACCTTTGAGATTACAACCGGAAAAGGTGCGGGTGGTGCAGAAAGGAAGACCGGAATGGAGCCGTTTGGAGGAGGTGGCTTTGGCGGATTTGATAAGTTTGGAGATTTTGGCGGAAGGAGAGCGCCGGGAGACAATGAAGCTACCGGTCAAACACCAGCTTCACAGCCGGCTGCCGAAGAGACAGCTTCTGTGAAGGGACTCAAGGCGGTCAATGGGATTACCGTTTATGGCGGCAGTTTCAGTCTTGATACGGAGGACGATGCGCTCCATAGCAACAATCTGATTGAAGTTATGGGTGGGTCTTTTACCATAAAGGCAGGAGACGATGGAATGCATGCGGATGAGGCACTGATAGTTGCCGGAAGTCCGGACATTGCAATTTCAAAAAGCTATGAAGGTCTGGAAGCAAAGACAATCACGGTGGCCGGAGGAACGCTGGATATTGTTTCTGAGGATGACGGCATAAATGTAACCGAGGGTACAGGTCAGACAGGGTTTGGCGGAATGGGCATGTTTTCTGCCGGAAAGGCGCAGTTGAACATAAACGGGGGTATATTGACCATAAATGCGAATGGAGACGGACTTGACGCAAATGGCAGTATTACCATGAACGGCGGAACGGTAGTAGTGTATGGTCCGACCAATGAAGGCAATGGTACGCTCGATTATGACGGCAGCTTTACCGTAAACGGTGGCTCAATTCTCTGCATCGGAAGCAGCGGAATGGCACAGGCTCCGTCGGGGGCTTCAGGACAGTATTCTCTTTCGGCATTTCTGACGGAAAAAGCGGAGGCGGGAAGTACCGTAGAGATTCAGATTGACGGGAAAACGGTGCTTGAGGCGACAGCACAAAAGCAATTCAGTAACATTGTTGCGTCCTCAGCGGAGTTTTCGAAGGAAAGCAATGCAAGGGTGCTGGTGAATGGCACTGAGGTATTTTCAGGGACTTTGACGAATGTTGTGACGAACTTTGGAAATGCAACCGGAGGCTTTGGCGGCATGGGTGGAGGAAAAGGTCGTCCGGGACGCCCGGAGGACGATGGGAACCCGTGGGGAAACCGTGGAGATATGGGAAACGGAGTTCCACCGATGGGGGACGGCTGGCAGCCTAAGAATCCAAGAGACGGGCAGACGGAAGAGAAGAGTGGAGAACCGGTGGTGTAACTTCCGCTTAAAGAAAATTTAAGGAATGCGGGCAAGACCTTGAAAAAGGGCGGTTTGCCCGCTTTTTGTGTTGATATGCCAAAAAGCATGATTGACGGGGCGCACACTTTATATTATTATGGGAAGAGAAATAAGCGAAAAGGGAGGCGTTTGCGGAATGAACAAAAGAGTTGTTTTCGTGGGAATTCCGGTTGTTTTGCTTTTGGTGCTTTGTGTCGTGGCCCTGCGTTTTTTCGGAGAAAAAGAGTATACAGGCTATGCCGAGGTGCGCGAACTGGAGGTTCGGGAGACTGCCTCGTATCTTTATGCGGATAAAAAATTAATAAGCTATGGGCCGGAGGGAGTACAGGCAGTTGCGGCGGATGGCACATTGCTTTGGAATGTGACCTATAACACGATGAAGAAACCGGTGTTTTCCTTCTGCGGAGAGCGGATGCTGGTTGCCGATATCGGAACAAAGGAGTTTTTACTGTCGGACGGAACCGGTGTGACGAAGAGCTTTTCCGTGCCGCATCCCATTCAGGCTGTCTGTGTTTCAAAGCAGGGGATATGTGCCGTACTGATGAATGTCGCTGAGAAGGATTACATTTATCTGTACGATAAAGAAGGCGTGCTTTTGTCGGAGATTGAAACCGTGGTTTCCCAGGACGGATTTCCGGTTGCAATTGCATTGTCAGAGGATGGAACCAAGCTGGTTACCTCGTATATGAAGATTGAAGATGACGAGGCAGTCGGCTGTGTTACGTTTTACAATTTCGGAGGTGTCGGTCAGAATTATTTCGGAAATCTGGTTGCGCAGGTACAGTATGAAAAATGCCTTGTGCCGCGGATTGAGTTTTGGGGAAATGATACGGTTGCGGTGCTTGGAGAAAATACGATAGAGCTGTTTGAGATGAAGGAAACCCCGGCCTCTGTTATGAAGAAGGAACTGACCGCTCCGATTCGGAGCATTGCATTTGGAGATTATTTCTGCATGATTACCAAAAATGCGGAGGGGCAGAATATTCTGGAAGCCTATGATAAATCCGGTAAGGTTCGTATGATGAGAGTGATTGCATTTCCTTATATCGGATTTCAGACGGAAGGGAAGGAAGTGGTTTTGTACGGACATTCCGGCTGCGAGATTTATACGATAGGAAAGGATACGTGCTTTAAGGGAAGCTTTGAGGGCGGTGTGCGGAATCTGTTCGCCATAGGAGGAAACAGATATTTTCTGGTTGAGAACAAAAAAGGAAGCGTAATCCGCTTGACACGTTAGTGACGAGGGTTACCGGAGAAAGTACGGATTTTGTGTTTGATTGATTTTTTAGGAAAAGAGGGATACGCATGAACTGGGTATTGATTGTTGTAATTGCTATATTTGGCGTCTTTGGCTGGCTTGGAGTCAGAAAAGGCTTTGTAAAGCTGTTTTTCTCGTTGATTTCGACGATTGCGGCACTGGTGTTTGCTGCGGTTTTCAGTCCGGTTACGGCTTCGATTATGAAGAACAACGAAAAGATTGTCAGCTTTATGGATGAAAAGGTAGAAGTATTGCTTGATTTTAGCAAGGAAGATGAAAACGCCGAGGGGAGAAAGCAGGATTCCCTGATTGAAGGACTTCCGCTTCCTGAGATTGTAAAGGAGTCTTTGCTTGAGGATAATACAGAGCAGAATTATATACAGATGGAAGCAAGTAACTTCAAGGAATATGTCTGCCGTCGTATTACCAACATGATTCTGAATTCAATTGCATTTGTCATTACGCTTGCAGTAGCGGTTATTGCACTTGCCGTACTGTGCTTTATGCTGAATCTGATAGCGAAACTTCCTTTGCTGCACCAGCTCAATACGGCGGCAGGCCTTGCTGCAGGCCTTGCGGAAGGACTTCTGCTTGTCTGGATTTTATTTGTGGTCCTTACGATGCTTGGCGGAAATGCGGTTGGACAGGATGCGCTTGCAATGATCAGTGAGAACCCGTTCCTCAATTTTCTGTATAAAAACAATCTGATTTCGAGATTTGTTATGAGAAAGTAGAGATAAGGGTAGGTGTGTCTTTCAAAATGTGCGTTTTCTCTTTGACGTGTTGCAAGCAGCGTATGATTTTCATATGCTCAGGAAATTGCCGCTTTTGCATGAAAACCGATGCGCAGGCACTCTTGAAAAAATAAAAAAACGTGATATACTTGGAATGTAAGCACTTACATAATCTACGAGATGGGAAAGGAGATTCCGCTTATATTGCGGAAAGGGATGAAATGGATGTATTAAAACAGTTTGAAAAGCTTGGTATTATCCCGGTTGTAAAGATTGATGATGCAAAGGATGCCGCTCCGCTTGCAAAAGCTCTCTGTGAGGGCGGGCTTCCGGTGGCAGAGGTAACCTTTCGTACGGATGCTGCGGAAGAAGCAATTCGCAGAATGTGCGAGGCCTGCCCCAAGATGCTGGTTGGTGCAGGAACTGTATTAACGACAGAACAGGTAGACCGTGCGGTGGCTGCAGGTGCAAAGTTTATTGTAAGTCCGGGACTGAATCCTTGTGTTGTAAGATATTGTCAGGAAAAGGGTGTTCCGATTACCCCGGGTACCTCCAGTCCGACGGATATTGAGCAGGCTCTGGAGCTTGGCCTTGAAGTAGTAAAGTTTTTCCCGGCAGAAGCCTCCGGTGGTATTGCTAAAATTAAGGCAATGGCAGCACCGTATACGAAGGTACGTTTTATGCCGACCGGCGGTATCAATGCGAAGAATCTGATGTCCTATCTGGATTTCCCTAAGATTATTGCATGCGGCGGAAGCTGGATGGTAAGCGATGCATTGATTAACGAAGGTAATTTTGATGAAATCCGCCGTCTGACCAGAGAAGCCGTTAACACGATGCTTGGCTTTGAGCTTGCGCATGTCGGAATCAATGCAAACGGTGCGGATGAGGCTGATTCGGTTGCCGGTTCCTTTGAGAAAATGTTTGGATTTGCCAAGAAGACGGGTAACAGTTCCGTGTTTGCAGGCAGTGCGATTGAAGTGATGAAGCAGCCGTATCTTGGCGCAAAGGGGCATATTGCAATCCGTACGAATTACATTGAACGTGCGATGTATCATATGGAGCTTTGTGGCTTTACGTTTGACGAGACAACAAAGAAGTACGATGATAAGGGAAAATTAAAGGCAGTTTATCTGAAGGGTGAACTCGGAGGCTTTGCGGTCCATCTGGTTCAGAAATAATGACAGGCATATACAGGGAAGCCTTGAATGAATCCATGCTTCCTTAGGTATGCAGAAGAGGGCAAGGGAGTCTGTCGTGTATTGTAATTGCGCGACAGGCTTTTTTATTTTATGGGAAATTGCACAATTTCCCATAAAGTAAAAAACGCTCCGCTAAGGATGCACACTCGCGCGATTGGAAGATGTCGCAAGCGACCGCGCCCGGCGCGAGAGTCCGCAAGCGGACTCTTTGTTCTATCTTATGAGAAAAGAAAATGAGGAGGACAAACAATGAATACTCAATTTTTCGCTATCATTTTTTAATTAGCTATACACCTGATATACTTCAATGAAAATAAAACAAACTTAGTTTCTGTGGTGGGATACTACATATAGAGGTTTTTTGTAAGATTGTCTACTATACTATGTAACCGTATAATTACCTGAAAAATAATTGAAAAAAATTTGAAAAAAGGTGTTGACATAGCGTTGTGCGCGTGTTATACTAACGAAGCTGTCAGCGATGAGGCGGAAAACGGAAAGGGTTTCAAAAAAGAAATCAAAAAAGTTTTAAAAAGTGCTTGACATTCAAATTACAATGTGATATGATGTTAAAGCTGCTTCACAAAAGAACAGTAACGAACCTTGATAATTAAACAGTAAGACAACCCTGAAAATTCAATGAATTTTCA
>CALZBV010000172.1 GCA_945622055.1 uncultured Clostridia bacterium | reverse complement strand
TGGGACAAGGAGGGAACTGTTTTCTGCAAAGTGCGACAGCTTCCTCGCTTTATTCGAAATTATGTTTCTTTTCGCATAAGAGAGCAACGGTTGGTTCTGCCCAGGAATAATCCGTCATGTATTCGTCCTGAAAGGAGTGGATGGCAGACAGGTCACCCTCTAAAAAGTGATAGTAATCGCAGTCAATCAGGGCAGGGTTAATTGCATTCTGGTCACGGTTGCAGACCAAAAGCTCCGGGATACCGGCTGACTTTAGTGTTTTTTTCAAATCCCGGAGTACTACATGAAAATACGAACGGACAGATTCATCGTAGGCACGGTCTTCCCAAAGTGCATTAATAATCTGTTCCATGGACACGAAACCACGGTTACGGTCAACCAGGAATGCAAGAAGCTCTTTACATTTTTTTCGCGGAAAGGACAGAGCAACGCCGTCAATAAACACGTCAAAGTGACCGAAGGTACGCACAACGATGTGTGGCTTTGCGGCTGTGCAGAGACGTTTGGCGCGTTCAAGCGCCTCGAAGATATCGGCAAAGCTGTAGGGCTTCAGAATATACGAAACAGCATGGCGCTTATACGCTGAAAGAGCATATTCCTCGCTTGCTGTTGCATAGAAAATCAAAAGCTCCGGAATAAGGGACTGCAGACGGTCCGAGAGCGTGATACCGTCCTGCACCGGCATGATGATATCAAGAATTGCTGCCTGCGGCGGATTGGTTTTTGAAAATGCAAACGCTTCTTCAGCATCGGTGAAGCTTCCGGTTACCGTAATATCGTCAATCATGGAACAAAATCCGGTCAGAAGCCGCAATGAGGCCGGATCATCATCTACAAGAATTACATTCATATCATTCGTACGCTCTGATTGTCAGAGCCCTCCTTCCTGTCTCTCTAAAAAGTACGCAGCATTGCGTACTCCCATAGCTTTAGCATAGTAGATTTATACTGTGCTGTCAATACAGAATGTTTTTCGGGGTAGTGTTTCATTTGGTTGTCGTCGGGAAACATTGTAATCTGCACAACAAATGTTTTGTGGAAAGCGGTTGCGAAAATGAAAGGAACCTAGTATAATCATGGTACGAAGAATTGGATTGCAAAAGGATGGGAGGCGGTGTCTTGGTGCCATTTCGAAAAACACTGATGCGTCTGCTGCCGAAAAAGCGGATTCAGATTGGAAAGACCAGCGCAGAGCTGGAGGGCGTTTCAAAGGACTACTTTGCACAGGGAGATTCCATCCGTGTGCTTGCCAAATGCACAAACGATTGTGAATATCCGGTGCTGTTACGGGAGCTTCCTCCGACACAGCTGCAGTGTCCGGTCTGTAAGGCAGTTACTCTTGCCGGGCTGGTGCATTGCGATAAGTGTGGAGCATTGATAAAAAAGGATGAGTAAAGGAGAGCGGAAGATGAAGAACTGGGAAGCGAAATTAAGAGAGATTACACCGTATGTTCCGGGCGAACAGCCGGATTTTGCGGATATGGTGAAGCTGAATACAAATGAGAATCCGTATCCGCCGGCGCCGGGGGTTGCACGTACAATGGCAGAGCTTTCTGCCGGAAAACTGAGTCTTTACCCGAATCCGGAGGCAAAGCCTCTGGTAGAGCAGCTTTCGAAGACCTATGGAATCGAAGCAGACCGGATTTTTGTCGGTGTTGGCTCAGACGATGTGCTTGGAATGATTTTTCTGAGCTGTTTTTGTTCGGAGCGGCCGATTTTATTCCCGGATATTACGTATTCGTTCTACGATGTCTGGGCAGATTTGTTCCGGATTCCGTTTACAAGAGTGCCGCTGGATGAAAATTTCAGGATTCGCAAGGAGGATTATTTTGTCGAAAACGGCGGTATTGTGATTGCGAACCCGAATGCACCGACCTCTGTGGCGATGGACCTTAGCGAGATTGAGGAAATCGTACGTCACAATCAGGATTCTATTGTGGTGATTGATGAGGCTTATGTTGACTTTGGCGGTGAATCGGCGCTTCCGCTTCTTGACCGTTATGAGAATCTTTTGGTTGTGCAGACCTTTTCCAAGTCCCGTTCCATGGCAGGGATGCGAATCGGGTATGCCTTTGGCAGTAAGCGCGTGATTTCCGCGATTTATGCAGTGCGCAATTCCTATAATTCCTATACCATGAACTATCCCTCCATTCTTTGCGGTGCAGAAGCCTTGAAGGATGAGGCATATTTTGCCGGGACAACGAAAAAGATTATTGCAACAAGAGAGCGTGTGAAGCAGGAGTTCTCCGGACTTGGATTTTCCTTTCCGGATTCCAAAACAAACTTTTTGTTTGCAACGCATGAGAGTGTGCCGGCAGAAGAGATTTTTACCATGCTTCGCGAAAAGCACATTTTTGTAAGATATTTTAAGAAACCGCGCATTGACAATTATCTTCGCATCACCATCGGAACGGATGAGCAGATGGACCGTCTGATTGGTGCGCTTAAGGAGTATCTTGATGCAAAGAATTAACTTTCAAAAGAAGCTGGAAGAAACAATAAAATCAGAAGTAGCCGCAGGTCACGTACCGCGGCTTTTGCTTCATAGCTGTTGTGCGCCGTGCAGCAGCTACGTGCTTGAGTATCTTTCGGACTATTTTTCGATTACGCTGCTGTATTATAACCCGAACATCTCTCCGCAGAAGGAGTATGAGGAGAGGATTTCCGAGCAGAAGAGGTTGATTTCTGAGCTTCCGGTAAGGCATCCGGTAACGTTTCTTGCGGGAAACTATGAGCCGGAGCGATTTTATGAAGCGGTTACGGGAATGGAGTCGTGTCCGGAGGGTGGAGAGCGTTGTGAGGTCTGCTTTCGCATGCGGCTTCGGGAAGCAGCTGAGGCGGCAAAGGAGGGAGGGTTTGATTACTTTACGACGACCCTGTCGATTAGCCCGCTGAAGAATGCAGAGCTGTTAAATGCAATCGGTGCAGAGCTTTCCGGGGAGTACGGGATACCTTATTTGTATTCGGATTTTAAGAAGAAAAACGGATACCGCCGGTCGGTGGAATTGTCGGCACAGTACGGACTTTATCGTCAGGATTATTGTGGCTGTATTTTTTCAAAGCTGGAGCGGGAGCGTCGAAAGGAAGCAGAACATGAAGTTAAGTGAGTCAAAAATTGGAGATCAGCTGACCGTAAACCGGATGGAGCTTCCGCAGTCAACCATGATGCGCCTGAAGGCGCTTGGCATGACAAACGGAACGGTGGTGCGGATACTGAATCGTAAAAAATCCGGTTCGGTGATTCTCTCGGTAAGGGGAACCAGACTGGCACTTGGGACCCGGATTTGTGATGCAATTGAAGTCGGGAGGATTCACTGATGGAAAAAGAAGAGCTTTGCGTCGGATTTATCGGGAATCCGAACTGTGGAAAAACAACGTTATTTAATGCGTATACCGGGGCAAATCTGAAGGTGGCAAACTGGCCGGGCGTTACGGTAGAGAAAAAGGAAGGAGCGATGAAATACCATGCGCACCGATTTAAGGTGGTGGACCTTCCGGGAATTTACAGTCTGACCTCGTATACGATGGAGGAAAGGCTGTCACGGCAGTTTATCCTCGGAGATGAGGTCGATGTGATCATTGATGTTGCAGACGCATCGGCGCTGGAGCGGAATCTGTATCTTACTCTCCAGCTGATTGAGCTTGGAAAACCGGTGGTGCTTGCACTGAATATGATGGATATCGTGGAGGAGCGCGGCATGGAGCTTGACCTCCATCGTTTGCCGGAGATGCTTGGCATTCCGGTTGTTCCAGTTTCTGCCAGGAAGCGCACAGGGCTTGATATTCTGATGCATGCGGTGGCGCACCATAAGGAAAAGAAAAAGAGCCTGATGGAGCATCACCATGAAGAGCGTGAGGCAAACAGCAGGCATGAACACAGGCACCATGAGGAATATGCCGTAGTTTACTCGGATGAAATAGAGGACAAAATCGACCGGATTATTGAGCGCCTGATGGAATCCGGCAAGCCGGTTCCGAACTACCGGTGGTATGCAATTAAGCTTTTGGAGCAGGATGAGGAGATTACCGGGGAGGTAGGAATCGATTTTTCTGATCTGATTCCACGCAGCTACGAGGATGACATTATCTGTCAGAAGTATGATTTTATTGAAGAAATCATTGAGGAATGTCTGGTACATAAGGAGCGGAAGGCAGCCTTTACGGATAAAGTGGATGCGGTACTGACACATCGTATTTTCGGCATTCCGATGTTTCTTGCGATTATGGCACTTGTCTTTTTTCTGACGTTTGCAGTGGGGGATATATTATCCGGAACACTGGAAAATGTGCTTGCAGCCGTTACCGCGTCGATTGACAATATGCTGGTAAAGCTTTCGGTTGCGGAGGCGGTGCGTGCGCTTATTGTTGATGGTGCCATTGCAGGAGTCGGCGGTATTCTTACGTTCCTTCCGAACATCTTTATCTTGTTTCTGGCGTTGGCATTTTTGGAGGACAGCGGTTATATGTCGCGGGTAGCGTTTGTCATGGACGATTTGATGGGAAGACTCGGACTTTCCGGACGTGCGTTCATTCCGATGATTCTCGGCTTTGGCTGCAGTGTGCCTGCGATTATGGCCTCCAGAGCCCTGGAAAATGAAGCAGACCGCAGAAGAACGATTCTGGTTACGCCGTTTATGTCCTGCAGTGCACGCCTTCCGATTTATGTGCTGTTTTCCCAGCTGTTTTTCGGAAAGAATGCGGTGATGGCTTCCGGTGGCGCGGCAGAAAAGCTTCCGGCAATGGTAGTTGCTTTTTCGTTATATCTGTTTGGGCTTGTGGTGGCAGCACTTTGTGCCCTTGTGCTTGGAAAAACACAGAAAAAGCAGGAGCAGAAGTATGCGCTTTTGATTGAGCTTCCGGAGTACAAAACACCGAATGCCAGAACGATTACCATTTATGTCTGGGAGAAGGTAAGAGATTATCTCACGAAGGCAGGGACAACGATTTTCCTTGCTTCTATTGTAATCTGGATTTTACTCCATTTCGGAGTAAACGGTTACAACGAGGATATGAGCTTAAGCTTCGGTGCGATGCTTGGAAAGCTTCTGGCGCCGGTTTTTGCTCCGGCAGGCTTTGGAATCTGGCAGCTTGTGCTGGCACTGATTTCCGGACTTGCGGCAAAGGAGGTCGTGGTTTCCAGCTGCAGTGTTTTGTTTGGTGTATCCAACATCAACTCGGAAGTGGGAATGTCGTCCTTTGCGGCGGCACTGTCTGCCTGTGGCTTTGGTGC
>CALZBV010000171.1 GCA_945622055.1 uncultured Clostridia bacterium | reverse complement strand
CTCCAAGACGGTTGCTGAAGAGCTCGCTGCTCAGATTGCCGTTATTGGTGAGAATATGAAGATTCGTCGTTTTGCAAAGCTCGTTGCTACGAATGGTTTTGTTGAGACCTACATTCACGGCGGCGGAAGAATCGGTATCTTAATCGAGATGGAAGGTGATGATACTGAGGCTGCAAGAGCATGTGCAAAGAACGTAGCAATGCAGATTGCAGCTATGAATCCGAAGTACCTCAACAAGGAGCAGATTCCGGGAGATTATGTTGAGCACGAGAAGGAAATTTTAAAGGCTCAGATTATGAATGATCCGAAGGAATCCCAGAAGCCGGAGAAGGTAATCGAGGGAATGATTATGGGTCGTATCAATAAGGAGTTAAAGGAAATCTGCCTTGTTGACCAGGTATATGTTAAGGCTGAGGACGGAAAGCAGAACGTAGCCCAGTACGTTGCACAGGTAGCAAAGGAGAACGGAATCAATCTTGCAATCAAGAATTATGTTCGTTTTGAGACCGGTGAGGGTATTGAGAAGAAGCAGGAAGATTTTGCTGCAGAAGTAGCAAAGCAGATGGGCATGTAGTACAAGCTACAAGCCACGCACGAATAAGTAATAAAAGCCGACCTGGAACTTTAGTTCTAGGTCGGCTTTTGTTACTTATGAGTATGGGGCGCCAGCCCCATATGAGGAAGAAGCGAAGCGGATTCCGAATAGGCGTGGCTTGGAAGAAAGTGCGACGTACGGCTATGAGGAAGGAGCGAAGCGGATTCCGAATAGACCGCGCTTGTGCTAACACAGTATTTGGTGTATAATGGAAAATGCTTGAGTTTTGCTTGTGCTGTATAAGAGATGTCAGGGGTAAGGGCAGAACGGAAGGTATGAGTGGCGAATAAGGGGGTGTTCCGGGAGTGGAAACGAAAAAACGGATAAAAATAGTTTTGTTTTTATTCTGGCAGTTTACCTGGGGATTTCTGCAAAGCTTTGCGGGTGCGGTTTTGTTTCTTTGTTACCGGAAAAACCGTCATTTCCTGTTTCATGGTGCAATCCTGACGGAATGGAACCATGATTTAAGTGTTTCTCTCGGTGCATTTCTCTTTGTTTCTGACCGGTTTTACACAATAACCCCCGGACTGACAAAGGAGCTTGAGTTTGAACGTCTTGCGGTGCATGAATACGGACATTCAATCCAGTCTCTGGTACTTGGACCTTTGTATCTGCTCGTAATCGGGCTTCCTTCAGCTGTCTGGGCAAATGTACCGTACTTTGAACGAAAACGAAAAGAACAAAAGAAGTCCTATTATGTGTTTCTTCCGGAGCGTTCGGCAAATCGGCTCGGCACTAAAGTCACCGGACGCGCGAACCCGTCCAGTCCGGTGGAAGACCGGAAAGCATAAAGCTGTGAATTCGTTGCATACAAATTAAAAGGAAGAAAAGATAAATAATACGAAAAGTCTATGCTTCTGCAAGGCAGGATTGTTGACAAAATGGCAGAAATTCGCTATTATTATAGCTTAAGAGGAAAAGGAAGGAGGGGACATGGATGACAAAATCGCGTAAGATAATTAACTTTATTTCAAAGCTTGCCCTGAATCGTGTTGTGATTGTCGGAGTGCTGATTTTGCTTCAGGCCATCTGGCTGTTTGCTTCTTTGACAAAGCTTGCCGCATATTTTCCCTTTTTTTCTACGATTCTCAGTCTGCTCAGTCTGGTAGCGGTTATTGCAATTGTGAATACACAGGATAACCCGGCGTATAAGATTGCATACATTATTATGATTCTCGTATTTCCGCTGCTTGGCGGAATGATGTACCTTATTTTCTCAGGCTGGCTTCCATCGAAAAAGCTTCGTGCAAAGCTGGAGCTTTCTGAAAAACGAATTCGTCCGTTTTATGTGCAGAATCCTGAGACAGCAGCAGAGCTGGAAGCACTGGATGAAACCGGTGCAGGTCAGTCACGCTATATTCGGAATTACGCCGGTTTTCCGGTATGGAAGAACAGTACCGCGACTTATTATAAATGTGGCGAGGATAACTATCCGGTGATTCTGGAGGAGCTTCGTAAGGCAGAGCATTTCATTTTTCTGGAGTACTTTATCGTTCAGGAAGGTGAAATGTGGAACTCTATCTTGGAGATTCTGAAGGAAAAAGCAGCCGCCGGATTGGATGTGCGCATGATTTACGATGATCTTGGGTCTGTTTTTGTGTTGCCGTATCGTTATGACCGGACTTTGGAGTCATACGGAATCAAATGTGAGGCATTTAATAAGTTTGTTCCGTTTTTTTCCCTGGTGATGAATAATCGTGATCATAGAAAAATATTGATTGTCGATGGCCATACGGCGTTTACCGGGGGAATTAATCTTGCGGATGAGTACATTAACCGAAAGAAAAAATTCGGTTACTGGAAGGACACCGGTATTCTGGTGCGAGGAGAAGCGGCGGTAAACCTGACCGCGATGTTTTTGACGGTCTGGAACACAATCCGGCCGACCGATAAGGATTTTCATAACCTGCTTCCACATACGTATCATTCTGAGGTGTTTCCGGGAGACGGTTTTGTCCAGCCTTACGGAGATTCACCGCTTGACCATGAAACCGTCGGGGAAAACGTATATTTGAACATGATTTCTGCGGCAAGGAAGTATTTATATATTTTCACACCGTATCTGATTATCGACAATGAGGTAATGACTGCTCTGTGTCTTGCTGCAAAGCGTGGGGTAGATGTACGGATTGTAACACCGGGCAAGCCGGATAAGCTGATGGTTTTCTGGGTAACGCAGTCCTATTATAAGCAGCTGATTCAGAGCGGAGTAAAAATTTATCAGTATTTACCGGGCTTTATTCATGCAAAGGTGTTTGTCTGCGACGATTGTTATGCAACAGTAGGTACAATAAATCTGGATTATCGGAGTCTTTACCTGCATTTTGAGTGTGGTGTTTTTCTGTGCCACAGCAAAGAGATTCTGAAAATCCGGGAAGATGCAATAGAAACTATGAAACAAAGCAAAGAGGTTACGGCGGAGGAAGTAAAGAAGAAGCTTCCGATTCGGTTGGCACAGGTGCTCCTGCGAATTTTTGCACCGTTGTTATAAGGAGGAAAATATGGCAGTTCGGATTGATGGAAAGATGATTTCTGCACAGATTAAAGATGAAGTAAAAGCACAGGTAGAGGCGTACAAAAAGGAAGGCAAAGAGATTACGCTTGCGGTAATTCAGGTGGGAAATGACCCTGCTTCCAGTGTGTATGTAGGGAATAAAAAGAAAGCATGTGAATACGTCGGAATCCGTTCGCTTGCCTACGAGCTTGACGAGAAAACAACGCAGCAGGAGCTGCTTTGCCTGATTTCTGAGCTGAATTCCCGTGCAGATGTAAACGGTATTCTGGTACAGCTTCCGCTTCCAAAGCATTTTAACGAGGAGGAAATCCTTCTGGCAATCTCGCCGTTAAAGGATGTTGATGGATTTCACCCGATGAATGTCGGCAATCTCAGTATCGGAAAGGACGGCTTTGTTTCCTGTACTCCGGCGGGTGTGATTGAGCTTTTAAAGCGTACCGGAATTGAAATGGAAGGGAAGGAGTGCGTGGTGCTTGGCAGAAGCAACATTGTCGGAAAACCAATGGCAATGCTGATGCTTCGGGAAAATGCAACAGTAACGGTCTGCCATTCCAGAACGAAGAATTTAAAGGAAATTACAAAGCGTGCGGACATTTTGATTGTTGCAATCGGAAAGCCTTGCTTTGTAACCGCAGATTATGTAAAAGAGGGTGCAACGGTAATAGATGTCGGAATTCACCGCAAAGAAGATAAAAAGCTGTGCGGAGATGTTGCTTTTGACGAAGTGGAGCAGATTGCGGGAGCAATTACACCGGTTCCGGGTGGTGTTGGTCCGATGACAATTGCCATGCTGATGAAAAACTGCGTGGAAAGTGTTAAGCTTCAAAAATAAGTAATGAAGGAAAGCAAAAGAAAGAGGAGTTTATGAGAGTTTATTTCATTTCACTCGGTTGTGATAAAAATCTTGTGGAAAGTGAATATATGCTCGGACTGTTAAGAGATTCCGGACATACGCTGACCGAGGAGGAAGCTGACGCAGAGGCAATTATCATTAATACCTGTTGTTTTATTCATGATGCAAAGCAGGAGAGCATCGAGACGATTCTGGAAGCTGCGGAATACAAAACGCATGGAACCTGCCGTGCTTTGGTTGTCACGGGATGTCTTGCACAGCGTTACCAGGATGAGATTCTGACGGAGATTCCGGAGGTGGATGTTTTACTTGGTACCGCTTCCTTTGATGAAGTCGTAAGTGTTCTTAATAATTTGGAAAAGACCGGTCCGGTCAGCATCTTTAAGGAGTTAAGCTATCTTCCGGTTCCAGATACGAAGCGTGTCAATACGACGTGTGGTTATACAGCGTATCTGAAAATTGCAGACGGTTGTGAAAAGCATTGTACCTACTGCATTATTCCGTCTTTGCGCGGAAAGTACCGCAGTGTTCCGATGGAGCGGATTCTGGCAGAGGCAGAGCAGCTGGCAAAGGACGGTGCAAAGGAATTGATTCTGGTTGCACAGGAGACTACGCTGTACGGTGTGGAGCTGTATGGGAAAAAGATGCTTCCGGAGCTTTTAAATAAGCTTTGTGCGATAGACGGACCGGAATGGATTCGTATTTTATACTGCTATCCGGAGGAGATTACGGACGAGCTGATTCAGGTGATGAAGGAACAGAAGAAGATTTGCCGCTATCTTGATTTGCCAATCCAGCACGCGTCGGATACCGTGTTAAAGCGTATGGGGCGCAGAACAAATAAAAAACAGCTGACAACCTTAATCCGGAAGCTTCGAAAGGAGCTTCCGGGGATTGTACTCAGAACCTCCCTAATTACCGGCTTTCCGGGTGAAACAGAGGAAGAACATCAGGAGCTTCTTGCATTTGTAGAGAAGATGAGGTTTGACCGTCTTGGTGTGTTTACCTATTCCAAGGAGGAGGGGACTCCCGCTTCCAAAATGAAGGGTCAGGTTACTGCAAAGGAAAAGAAGAGACGTCAGAAGGAATTGATGAAGCTTCAACAGAGCATTGCCTTTGAGGCGGCACAAAAAAAGATAGGCAGGAAGATGACGGTTCTGGTAGAGGGAAGAATGCCGGAGGATAACGTATATCTGACCAGAACCTATATGGATGCTCCGAATGTGGACGGATATCTTTTCCTTGAGTCCGGGGAGCATTACGAGTCCGGAGAAT
>CALZBV010000170.1 GCA_945622055.1 uncultured Clostridia bacterium | reverse complement strand
GAAATATGCCGGCAGAGTCTTTTCATCTCCTCCCAGATTGCAAGCTGCTGTTCCTTATCGGTAAGCTCTATGCTGTGATTGAGCCAGAGCACACAGATTTGTACCAAAAAAGGATAACAGGAATAATACTTTTTTACCATTTTCCTGCTTTCTTCCATCACCTCATCAAACGGCTGTTCCGCAAATGCCGCAGAAAAGCTTTGGTAAGCTGCACGAATCTGCTCCTTGGAAAGCTGTGCCTGATACCCTACCAGCTCATCAATGGTTACATTGAAATAGGATGCCAGAAGTGGGAGCAGCTGGATATCCGGCATACTCTGACCGTTTTCCCATTTTGATACCGAGGCCTTCGTCACACCGATAAATTCTGCCAGCTCATCCTGGGTTACTCCCCGTTTTTTACGTAGTTCCGCCAGGTTTTGTGAAAAAAGAAACATCCGGTTTCCTCCTTTCCTGACTTCCTTTTTCTTGCTTTCATTATACGGAACGATTCTGTTTTCCGCAATGGAAGGGTACGATACTTTTTGAAACTTTGTATCGTATTACGATACTTTTTTAAACCACAAGCTGTTTTACCTGCAGTCTGGACGACCTTATCCCAAAAACAAGGCTAACTCCTGCTTATCTCAGAAAATACGAATACCGTTTCGTCAAACCATGCTTTCCTTCCACTTCCGTAAAACTACATTCCTACCCCCGCAGCAACAGCTCCCGCTCAATTACCTCACCGTTTCGGTAATATACGCGCGGCACCCGTTTATTTACGCAGCAGGTCAGTTCATACGGAATCGTACCGGCAAGGGTTGCGAGCTCATCCACCGAGTTGTGCGCTCCGAAGACCTCCACCTCCGAACCGACATCCACACCCGGCATATCCGTGATATCAATCATACACATATCCATGCAGATTTTGCCACGCTGCGGGGCCGGTCCTTCCTTCGTGTACAGAGAAACCCGGTTGGAAAGACAGCGGAAGAACCCGTCGGCGTATCCGTACGGAACTACACCAATACGCGTGGTTTTGTCGGTTTTATAGATACCACCGTAGCTGATGGCTGTTTGGGCAGGATAAATTTTTATTGTACTGATTGTGGTGAACAGACGCATTACCGGACGAAGTCCGAGCTCCTTTGCAAATTCACCATAGCCATAGAGCAGCAATCCCGGACGGACCATATCAAGCCAGGTTTCCGGATATCTGGCAACTGCTCCCGTATTCGCACAATGCCGCAGGGCAAACTTCTTTCCCCATTTTTCCTCTACTGCCGCAATTACCTCAGAGAACAAGGAAAACTGGTGTCTGGTGTAAGCCTCGCACTCCTCTCCCGGTTCATCTGATACCGCAAAATGCGTAAAAATTCCTTCCGCCAAAAGTCCCGGCATGTTACAGGCTTCCACAATTCCATCCACACCGGATTTAAAATTCTTCCCATCACAAAGATAGCCGAGACGGGACATTCCCGTATCCACCTTAATATGTATTTTCAGGGTTTTGCCAAGTAAAACGGCCTCCCTGCTGTATTCGACCGCCTTTGCACGACAGGTAACTGCCTGCGTGATATTGTTCTCAATCAAATTTTCCACCTGTTCTGCCGGTGTATGACCGAGAATCAGAATCGGCATCGTAACGCCATTATGACGAAGCTCAATGCCCTCGTCAATGCTGCTGACCGCAAGATAGTCAGCCCCCGCTGCCTGAAGTGTCTTTGAAACCTGTACCGCACCATGCCCATATGCGTCTGCCTTTACCACTCCTAAAAATTTCACGTCTTTTCCGATGTGGTTTCGCAGCTTTGTATAGTTGTGAAGCAACGCATCCAGATCAATCTCTGCCCAGGTTCGTCTTAAGGTTGATTCCATTTTTTTCCCTCTTTTCTTTTTCGTTTTCTGAAGGAGCCTCAGTCCCGCTGCCTGAAGCCGCCGGATTATGTATCCAGCGCAAGACTTACGCAGAGAGCCCGGTCAATCCGTTCCAGCACATCCCGGTCCAGATGACATACTTTTTCCTTCAACCGTACTTTATCAATGGTTCTTACCTGCTCTAAAAGAATCACGGAATCCCGCATCATATCATAGTTATTTGCTCTGATTTCCACATGAGTCGGCAGCTTTGCCTTCATTTTGGAAGTGATTGCCGCGCAGATTACCGTGGGACTATGTTTGTTACCAATATCATTTTGTATAATCAGAACCGGACGAATGCCGCCCTGCTCCGAACCAACTACCGGACGAAGGTCCGCATAAAAAATATCGCCACGCCGAATTACCATATCATCACGCTCCGTTTTTCTCTATAGCAACAGTATTCCCGCAAAACTGCAGTCTATACGGCCTACAGATACTTCTCTTTGTATGATATGTGAAAACCGGTACGTTGTGTCTTGGCTCAGGTGCTTATGGTCTCAGCCAGTGCATAAGCAATGTCTCTTGCCAGCACCGGCGCACCGCCAATGCGCCCTGCTGCCACATCTCCGGCAAGTCCGTGCAGCCAGGTTCCATACACGGCTGCATCAAAGGCAGACATTTTCCCTGCTGCAAGGGCCGCTATCGCACCGGTCAGGACATCCCCGCTGCCTCCCGTAGCCATTCCGGAATTTCCGCTCGTTCGTATATAACACTCCTCTTCCTTTGCCACAACCGTAACTGCATCCTTAAGTACAAAGGTAAGGTGATTTCCCTCCGTCAGACGTTTTGCCACAGCCATAAGCTCCATTACGAGTGCTTTTACCGGCTCCCCTGTAAGTCTGGATAGCTCCCCCGGATGTGGCGTCAGCACTGCATGCTCCGGTAAAAACTCCGCAAAAAAGCTCAGACGTTCCGAAATCGTCTGCCGTCCTGCCTCATCCGCAAACTCCGAAAGCAAATTCAGGGCATCCGCATCCCACACCGATACCGGCGCATGTTCGCCATACCCCCGCAGTTCTTCTGCGGTCACCTTCACAAGCATTCTTGCCGCAGCACTCTTTCCAAGTCCCGGTCCGATTGCAACCGACGTTGCAAAGGAAACTGCTTCCTTTGCAGCAGATTTTATGCTGTTTTCATTCTCTTCATAGGTCGCAAGCATCGCTTCCGGAAGCTTTCCCTGTAAAATCTCCCGGTTACACTTTGGTGTTATCACCTTAACCAGTCCCGCACCGCTTCTTGCAGCCGCATACGCAGAAAAATACGCTGCACCTGCCATATTCTCGCTGCCCGCGATTACGGAAACCTTTCCAAAGGTTCCTTTATTGGAATACTCCGGACGCTTCAAAAGCACACCCTGATGAAAATAAAAAGCAGCCTTCTTTTCCCATAAAAGCTCCTTTGGAAATCCAATGTCGGCAATGATAAGCTTTCCTGTGTATTCCTTCCCCGGATAAAACAGCTGTCCGCATTTTGCCGCTCCAAAGGTCACTGTTTCCACTGCCTTCAGCGCACTCCCCCGGACTGCTCCGGTATCCGCACAGATTCCGGACGCGATATCAACCGCAATTACCGGAAGTCCCGCCGCAGAAATCTGCCGAAGCACCTCTGCGTATGCGCCGGCAACCTCTCTGGTTAAGCCGATTCCAAACAGCGCGTCCACAACCAGATCACACTGGTCTGCCTCAGAAAACTCCTCAAAGACAACCCCTGCTTCATATGCCTTTTTCAGCTGAATGGCAAACTCCTCCGTGCAGGATGCAGGCTTATCCGTCGTGCCTTCTTCGCAGAACGCACGCCATCCTGCTGCATGCAAAAGAAAAACCTTAGCCTGATATCCGTCTGCCGTAAGCTGCCTTGCCACAGCCAGTCCGTCCCCGCCGTTATTCCCTGTACCGCAAAGCACACCGATTTTTGTTTCCTTCGTGGCACGAAGAAGTACCCGTTCCGTTACCTTTTCCGCTGCGCGCTCCATTAATGTAAGGGATGGAATTCCATACGATGCAATGGTCATCCGGTCAACCTCTTTCATCTGTTCTGCTGTGAGCACCGGATAACGCTCCTCTCGCTTCTCCGAAGCACCGGCTTCCTTCCACTGCTTCGGTCCGGTTCCAAATACCGCATCGTTTCTTCGTCCTTCCAAAACGACAAAGGCCTGCGTCAGACGGTCGGTATCGGTAATGGAAAGTAATACCTGCTCCACACCAAGCTCCCCGGCTTTTTCCTTTGCCGCACCGTGAAGCACGACATACGGCTGACCGGAAGGATAACGCAACACCTCAATCTCGGCCGGACGGATACCGGCAAATCCGGTTCCAAAGGCTTTCACAACCGCTTCCTTTGCCGCAAAGTTACTGACCGCCCTCATTTTCCTGTCAGCAATCAGCCTCTGCTCCTTTTCGGTATAGACCGACTGCAAAAAGGAAGGACGTTCGATTGCTTTCAACACACGCTCTTTTTCAATCATATCCATTCCGATTCCGGTTATCATGACAAGCTCCCTCCCAAAAGAGTTACTCTTCGTCCTGCTTCTGTTTTTGCGCGCGAATCTTATAGGAGAGTCGCATCAGACTCTCCGTCAGGTGTACATTTTCAATAACTACATCACCGGAAAGAAAAAGCTCGGTCGGAGCGAAATTCCAAATCGCATGAATGCCCCACGCCGTGACATCCGCCGCCACCGATGGCGCCTGTTCCTTTGGTACGGTCAGTGCCGCAATATCCGGTTTTGTCTCTTCTATGTACTCCCGAAGATGCTCCATGGATTGAATCCGGATGCCGTTTACTTCACTGCCGATCAGCTCCGGATTCACATCAAAAATCGCGGTAATCTGAAAGCCGCGCCGTAAAAAATCATCATAATTTGCAATCGCGCGTCCGATGTTACCGGCACCGATGATTATCACCGTATGCGGCAGATCAATTCCAAGAATCTTTCCAATCTCGTTATATAAATATTCCACGTTGTAGCCGTACCCCTGCTGGCCGAAGCCACCAAAATTGTTCAAATCCTGTCTGATCTGGGATGCCGTAACGTTCATTTTTTCGCTCAGTTCTTTGGAGGAAATGCGTACCACATCTTTTTTCCGCAATTCATCCAGATATCTGTAATAACGCGGCAGCCGCTTTATCACTGCCGATGAAATTACCTTTTGCATAACCAAAAACCTCCTCTGAGTTTCCATTCAGATGCATAGGATGCCGGCGTCTTAACAGCACTTCCAGAAATAAGCACTGTAACCGTCAAGCAACGAACCTCCGCCAAAGTCATGCTCTTTTCCGGAAATAAGGTCCACGGCTCTTCCGCAATCTGCATTAAAATGTGCCACAAACTGCGACTCGTCTGCGTTGATTGCGACAAGC
>CALZBV010000169.1 GCA_945622055.1 uncultured Clostridia bacterium | reverse complement strand
AAGAATGCCGCAGGTGCAGGTAACGGTGAGTATCAGCCGAGTGCCAGACCGCAGCCGGCTGCAGCAGGTGATGGCTTCATGAACATTCCTGACGGTATCGATGAAGAACTTCCGTTTAACTAAACGGAAAGAATAAGAAGCGGCAGTGCCGCACGATTTGAATTAGGAGGTAGAACCATGACAGACAGACCGGATAAGGCTGAGCTTGGTACCAAGAGACGTGTTGTTCGCAGAAGAAAGAAGGTATGTGCTTTCTGTGCAGACAAGACAAACGCAGGTATCGATTATAAGGATGTAAATAAGTTAAAGAGATACGTTTCCGAGAGAGGTAAGATTCTTCCGAGAAGAATTACCGGAAACTGTGCAAAGCATCAGAGAGCTTTAACTGTAGCAGTAAAGCGCGCTCGTCACGTTGCACTGATGCCGTACACTCTTGAATAAGCATCGTGTTTTAGGACCGTCTGCAGATTTGCAGACGGTTTTAATTTATTTCATGAGCAGGTGAAATGTAATGCTGGAGAATCTTGTATTTAGTCTGAATGCGACCATGCCGGTGTTTTTGGTAATGGTACTTGGATATTTGCTACGTGAAATCGGCTGGCTGACGGTCCCGACGATAGGAGCCATCAATAAGCTTGTGTTTCAGGTGTTTCTTCCGGCCCTTCTTGTTATGGATCTTGTGAAGCAGGATTTTGCCGCCATCTGGGACGGTACCTTTGTGCTGTTTTGCCTGGTGGCTACACTGCTTAGCATTCTGATTGCAACCGGAATATCATGGATGAATCCAAACAGGGAAGACCGTGGCGAGATGATTCAGGCAGCGTACCGGAGCGCCGCGGCGACACTTGGAATTGCCTATATGACGAACATTTACAACAATGCGGCGATGGTGTCTTTAATGATCATCGGCTCGGTGCCGATTTACAATATTGCTGCGGTGCTGATTTTGACGATTACTTCTCCGGAAAACAAAAAGGAAACGAAGAAATCGGCTGTGATACGGCGCAGCATGATTAATACGGCAAAGAACCCGATTATTCTCGGTATCCTGGTGGGGCTTTTTTGGTCAGTTGCCGGATTACCGAAGCCTCCGATTGTAATGAAAACCATTACATACCTCGGAAATGTTGCCTCCCCACTGGCGCTCATCGGCCTTGGTGCATCGTTTCATTTTACGGATGTGAAGGAGAAGCTGGTGCCGGTCTGTGCAGCTGTTTTTTCAAAGCTGGTGCTTTTGTGCGCGGTGTTCCTTCCGGTTGCGGTTTTGCTCGGATTTCGGGAGGAAAAGCTGGTGGCTGCACTGATTATGCTCGGGTCGGCAACGACGAGCAGCAGCTTTGTCATGGCACAGAACATGGGACATAAGGGGACGATTACGAGCTGCGCGGTTATGATATCGACGCTTTTGAGTTCGTTTACTTTGACGATATGGCTGTTTTTGCTGAAGACACTTGGATATGTTTAATTGAGACGGTTATGAAGTTAGTTTTTTAAAAAAGGAGAAGAGTATGGGGAATGAAACAACTATGGCAGTTTTAAAGGAGGTTTACAAGGATTATTTCAGAATCGGTGTGGCATGTGAGCGCATTACAGAGCGTTTTACGAGCCATGAAATCGGAAATCCTGCGAAGGAAGCTCTGATGAGCAGCCAGTTTAACAGTATGACGTTTGGCAATGAGCTGAAGCCGGCCTATAATATGGGCTATCAGAGTCCGGAGGCAACGGAGGAGAAGCTTCCGTTTGTCATCAATCCGAGTGCAAAGGCAATGCTTGACTGGGCAAAGGAGCACCGGATGCCGGTCAGAGGTCATGTGCTGGTATGGCACAGCCAGTGTTCCAAGGAGGTATTCTGTAAGGGTTATACACCGGTAACGATTCCGACGGACCCGGAGGTTTTGAAGGAGCGCCCGATGATGAAGATGTTTGAAAAGCTGGATCCGGTCTGCTATGTGGACCGTGAGACAATGCTTGCACGCCTGAAAAGCTACATTTTCTCACTGATGGACTACATGTTTGCAAATGATTATGCGCGCACGATTTATGCATGGGATGTCGTAAATGAGGCAATTGAGCTGGATGACAAGACCGAGACCGGACTTCGTAACAGCTACTGGTATCAGGTGATCGGAGATGACTTTATATACTGGGCTTTCCGTTTTGCAAAGGATGCTTCTTTAGCATGTGCGAAAAAGTATGCAGCTTTGTATGGCGTTTCCGAAGGGGATGAGGAAGGAATCCGTGCCCTTTGTCCGAAGCTGTTTTATAACGATTACAACGAGTGGCAGCCACAAAAGAAGGAGGCTATCATCGGTGCACTGACCCGCACAACGGCTGAGCACGGCAGTGTTATCGGAGAGGGACTGATTGACGGTATCGGTATGCAGGGGCACTTAAGTGATAACAATAATATCGAGGAATACATTGTTGCGTTAAAGGAATACGCCGCACTGGTTCCGGAGGTACATATTACGGAGCTGGATGTAAAATGTACGTGTTCGAACCGGAATGCGGAGTATTATCAGGCGGTATTTTATAAGAGCTTCTTTGAAGCACTTCTTGCAGCAAAGAGGGAGGGTGCAAACCTTACGTGCGTTACACTTTGGGGACTGACCGATGACAATTCCTGGATTCGAGGTGCAAATCCGCTTTTATTCCACGGGGATTTGTCGCCGAAGAAATCGTTTGATGCAATGATTTATGCCGTTACCGGGGGAGACCTTGGTGAACCGGAGGAGATTAAGGTTGACCTTTCCGACCGTTTCATTGATTTTGAGACTGCGGAGGGTGCAGAGGCATTAAAGCCGGAGGATGTCGGCTTTAAGATGAGAGGCTTCGGAGAAATCGTGATTCAGGACCGTGAAGTACACAGCGGAAGGGCAGCACTTGCCAATGAGCGCAGATTTGGTGGCTGGAGTGGAATCAGCTTTGATATTTCCGATTTTATCGGACAAACCATTCATGTAAAGGCATGGGTAAAGAGCCCGGCGCTTTCGGTTACGTTAAATGCAGACGTCAATGGTTCCGAGCCATGTCTTTCGGAGGTTTCCACTGCTTCCGGGGAGTGGGTTCCTATAACGGCGCAGTACAAGGTTCCGAATGATGTGCATTCCATGTTCTTGTTCTTTGGCACCAAAGAGGAGAAGCCGGATCAGTTCAGCGCTGTTTATGTAGATGACGTGACCATTGAGCTGGTTGGTATGGAAGAAAGCTTTGAGGAAAAAAATAACATTATGGCAATCCGTGGGGCAGGTCACCTTCCGTTCTGTTTTGTTACGGATCAGGAGGCACACAACGGTGTCGGACATTCTTATTGTGTTACTCGTCAGGAAAAAGATGCAACCGTGAAATTCAATGTTTCTCCGTACATCGGAAAAACGGTGGAGGTTACGGTTTATGTGAAGACAAAGGATTCACAGATTCGTCTGGGACTTGACGGTGCAGTGCCGCAGCTGCTTACGGAGGCTGTTTCCACAGGAGACTGGACTGAGCTGAAAACAACGGTAGCGCTTTTGGGTGAGCTGACTTCTGCCGAGCTGTATCTGGAAACCGACGGAAATGCAGATTTCTACGTAGATGATATTTTTGTACGTCCGGTAAAGGCTGAAAGTGAGAATTTTTAGAAATTTACGGAATTTTTGAGAAATAGTGTTGAAAATTCGTGATTTTGCGGTATAATAGAAATGAGGAGCGGAGCTGTCAGGCAGGGGACGGCAGCAAAGGACATACTGGTTGCCACTTTGAATTGGCAATAATTGCAGTTGTTTGAAAGGACAGGAGGGATAATTATGACATATGAGGAAATTGTTTTAAAAGTCAGAGAGGGCTTTGAAAATTCGGATGCACGCGAGATTTTTGAACATGTTGCAGTACAGGTGAATATTGAAGGTGAAGGCAGCGGAGCATTTTATATCGAGGTTGCGGACCGTTATGTTTCGGTTGAGCCGTATGATTATTATGACCGTGACGGTCTTCTGACTACGGATGCGGAGACGCTGGTTGCACTGGCAGAGAATCGTCTTTCCATGCGTGAGGCGTACGAGAGCGGGGCAGTGAAGGTTCAGGGAAACCTGGACAAGCTTCGTATGCTGTTGAAGATTAAGCTGAAGGAAAAAGAGAAGAAGACAAAGGCGGCAGCGGACAAGGAAGCAAAGTCTGCGGCGAAGAAGACTGCCGGGAAAAAGGCTGCTACAGAGAAAAAGGAGCCTGAGAAGGTTGCTAAGGAAAAGGCTGAACCGAAGAAAACTGCAGCCAAAAAGACAGAGGCTCCGAAGAAAACAGCGAAACAGGAAACGAAGTAGTCCTGTTGATGGTTGGAGAATGAAATGACAGAGTCTGAGTTTTTGAAAGGTCCGGATTTTATGAAGCTTGGAAGGGCAATTCAGTCTGAAAACTGGCAGCTGGCTGCGATGACCCTGCGCCGACTGCGGCAGAATGCAGCTGATGCCGGAATTACAGTGTTTGACCGGCAGTTTATGGGCCTGGGACAGTGTGTGAATGCCCGTCAGAAGACGGAGGCGCAGAACTGTCTTGCTTTGGTGACAGCGAAGAGAGTTTCACTACTGAACCAATCCGGCAGGCAGGAGCATGCTACACAACAGTAGCATTGAGAGAACAAAGAGAGCGTAAGAAGCTGAGAAATCATCTTCTACGCTCTTTTTTTGAAACGATGGTGCATGAAAAAATCCAAAGGAAATGGATGGAAAATGTGAACTATGTGTGATTAAGTGTAGAAAAAAATGCAGAAGTATGCTAATATAGTATTTGGTATACCTGCGCCCGTAAGATAAAAGGACATACAGAGACTTCTGTGACTTTTATGAATGCGGGCAGGAGAAAAGAAAGAGGTATTTATGGCAGAGTATATGTATGAGACACATCTGCATACGAGCGAGGCAAGTGCGTGTGGAAAGCTTACGGGTGCTGAGCAGGCAGATTTATATAAGGAATTGGGATATACCGGGATTATCGTGACGGACCATTTCTTTAACGGGAACAGTGCGATAGCAAGAGACCTTCCGTGGGAAGAGAGGATTCACCGGTACTGTGCGGGCTACAGAAACGCCAAAAAGCGTGGGGACGAAATCGGACTTCAGGTTTATCTGGGGCTGGAGACGGCATTTACGGGACAGGAGTTTTTGCTGTACGGACTTTCGGAGGAGTGGCTTTCTGAGCAGGAGGATATGCTTTCCTGGAGTCCTGCGGAGCAGTTTCGCCGGGTAACGGAGGCAGGGGGCTTTGTGGTTCAGGCGCATCCGTACCGGGAGGCATCTTATATCCCGAAGGTGGTGCTGTACCCGGAGTGCTGCGAGGCCTTTGAGATTGCAAATG
>CALZBV010000168.1 GCA_945622055.1 uncultured Clostridia bacterium | reverse complement strand
AGTATTCCCCGCGTATGCGGGGGTGAACCTAAAAGCATCGCGGCGGTACGCGAGGTACTGTAGTATTCCCCACGTATGCGGGGGTGAACCTTAACACGGAAAATGATATTGCAAGACAAAACTGTATTCCCCGCGTATGCGGGGGTGAACCTGTTTCGATTTATGCCAAACCGGAATATAATTGATATTCCCCGCGTATGCGGGGGTAAATCTCTTGAGATTTTGGATTATTCGCAGGAATTGCTTGGTATGTACAAGTAGTATGAGTCATATAAGAAGGTCAAAGGAGTGCGAAGAACACATCAATGGATATAGAATTGCTTTCTGGAGATTACTTGCATTGACGGTTGGTCAGAATTTGATTTACGGTTTGCTAGACTGTTTTTTACAAAATGGTTGGGGAGTCGGAAAATGAATCTGAAGAAGAGGATGATGAAGTGGAATGTCAAAGACTGACAATAATATTGAAAAAATTCTCATTCTATGTCACAATAGAAGCAGCGAAGCATCAGGAGGCAATGATGGGAAAGGTATATGTACTGATTGGGAAGAGCGCAACCGGAAAGGATACGGTTTTTTCACGTTTGCGGGAAAGCAGGGAGCTTGGTCTGAAAACGGTGGTTGGATATACTACGCGCCCGATTCGGAAGGGCGAAGAAGACGGCAGAGAGTATTATTTTGTTTCGGTGGAGAAATGGAAGGAGCTTTGTGCGGCAGGAAAGGTAGTGGAGACCAGAACCTACCATACAGTGAAGGGCGACTGGCATTATTTTACGGCAGATGACGGGCAGATTCGTCCGGACGGAGAAGATTGTCTCTTTATATCTACGCTGGAGGGGTTTGAGGGGCTTCGACGGTTCTATGGAGAGGATATGGTAGTACCGGTTTATGTTGAGGTGGAGGACGGACTCC
Source organism: uncultured Clostridia bacterium (assembly GCA_945622055.1). GTDB lineage: Bacteria > Bacillota > Clostridia > Lachnospirales > Lachnospiraceae > SIG307. The sequence goes on along the minus strand of CALZBV010000168.1, from coordinate 4,456 downwards.
GGCTTACGAGAGCGCTTGCGCGCGAAAAGCTCCAAAAGCAGCCGAATTACGAAGAACTTTGTCGTAGGTTTCTGGCGGATCAGAAGGATTTTTCGGAGGAAAACATAAAACGCGCAGGGATAACAAAGCGTTACAGGCATATAGTTATTGACGATTGTGTTGAGGAAATCCGGAATGATATCCTTGGAAATCACTAAAGGTTTTCTTTGAAATTTAGGGCTTTTGTGCTATAATGGGTATGGTGTATGCTTTTGGGTGTGTCAGCACAGACAGCCGGAAGAAGGTGTACGAAGGGATATTTGCGTTGTTTGGCACAAAGTCGGAGAAAACCGGCGGGAAGGCGGGGTGAGCAGATGGAGATAAAAGTGAATCAGATTTCACAACCGGAGCAGGTGGAGCTTCAGAAGCAGGCACCTCAGGCGGATGGCACCTTTAAATTTCTGCTCGCCGGAAAGATTGAGGAAGCAGCTCTTTCGGAACGCCTGTGCACCCTGATGGATGATATAACCCTGCAAGGGAAAAAGATTGCCAAGCACATGGATGTACGCGATATGAAGCATTACCGTGAGCTTGTGAAGGAGTTCATGAACGAGATTGTTTCCCGTTCGCATAAGTTTTCCAGAGAGAATTTTCTGGACCGGCGGGGCAGACACCGCGTGTACGGTATGATTCGTCTGGTGGATGAGACCTTGGACGAGCTGGCAGCGGAGCTGCTAAAGGACGAGAAGGATAATCTCCTGATTCTTGGTAAAATTGACGAAATCAGGGGTTTGCTTTTGGATATATTTACCTGATGACATGAGGAGGTGCGTATGGCGAGTTTTCGTGATATTGTTGGACATGAGCAGATTATCAGACAGCTTCAGAATGGGATTCGTCAGAAGAAGGTTTCTCATGCCTATTTGTTTTGCGGAGAGACAGGAAGCGGAAAACGTTTAATGGCAGATGCCTTTGCAAAGACACTGCTTTGCGAAGCAGGAGGCATTGAGGCGTGCGGAACCTGTAAGTCCTGCAAGCAGGCAGAATCCGGGAATCAGCCGGACCTCAGGGCAGTTGTGAGGGAGAAAGCAAGCCTGGGTGTCAGCGAGATTCGGGAACAGGTGACTTCGGATGCCCAGATAAAGCCGTACAGCAGTGCTTACAAGGTTTATATCATTGATGAGGCGGACAAGCTGACAGAGGAGGCCCAGAACGCGCTGTTAAAGACGATTGAGGAACCGCCGGAATATGCGGTATTTCTGCTTTTGGCAACAAAGCGCGAGGCACTTTTGCCAACGGTACTGTCGCGTTGTGTGACGATTTCCTTTTATCCGGTGGAAACGGGGAAGATTCGAAAGTTTTTGATGGAGAAAAGAAAGCTTCCGGATTATGTGGCGCAGAATGCAGCTGCTTTTTCGGGTGGCTTAATCGGAAGAGCAATTCTTTTTGCGGAATCAGAAGATTTTTTCAATCTTCGCCAGGATGTTTTGACGCTCGTGAAAAATATCGATGCATTTTCCATGGCGGAGATAACAGAGCAGGTAAAAAAGTTTGCCGCGCAAAAGGAAATTCTTTCGGATGCACTGAATATGATGGCACTTTGGTACAGAGATGTACTTCTCTATAAAGCAACAAGGAATGTAAATTTTTTATTGTATTCGGATGAGAGTGAGGCAATTATGGCCCGGGCAGAGAAGCAGAGCTATGAAAAGCTGCAGGGTGTCGTGGACCGGATGGAGCAGCTGAAACAGCGTCTGAAGGCGAATGTGAATACGGAAATGGCACTGGAGCTGCTGTTTTTGTTTATGAAGGAGGATTAACTGAGTATGAAGGTCGTAGGCGTCAGATTTCGAAAGGCCGGAAAGGTTTATTATTTTGACCCGTTACAGCTTGATATAAAGGCGGGGACCAATGTTATTGTCGAGACGGCAAGAGGCATTGAGTTCGGATATGTAATTATGGGAATCCGGGATGTTCCGGAGGAAAAGATATGTCTTCCGTTAAAGCCGGTTATCCGGATTGCGACGGAGGAGGATATTGCAGTACAGAAGGCAAATGCTGCAAAAGAAAAAGAAGCGTTTAAGATTTGTGTGGAGAAGATTGCCAAGCACAATCTTGAGATGAAGCTGATTGATTGTGAATATACCTTTGACAATAACAAGCTGCTGTATTATTTTACTGCGGATGGACGCGTGGATTTCCGTGACCTGGTAAAGGATCTGGCTTCTGTATTTAAGACAAGAATTGAGCTGCGTCAGATTGGCGTGCGTGATGAAACGAAGATTCTTGGCGGCATCGGAGTTTGCGGCCGCCCGCTTTGCTGTCATTCGTACCTTTCGGATTTTATTCCGGTTTCGATTAAAATGGCGAAGGAACAGAATCTTTCCCTGAATCCGACAAAGATTTCCGGCGTGTGCGGAAGACTGATGTGTTGTCTGAAGAATGAGGAAGAGGCTTATGAAGAGCTGAACAGCCATCTTCCGGCCGTTGGTGAGTATGTTACGACGCCGGACGGCTTAAAGGGTGAGGTTAAGAGCACAAGTGTATTAAAGCAGCTGGTAAAGGTTGTTGTCACGATGGAAAACGATGAAAAGGAAATTCGTGAATATAAGGCAACAGAACTAAAATTCAAACCGCGAAAGAAAAATGATTTTGTTAAGGTAGATGCAGAGCTTCGTGAACTGGAGCAGTTAGAGCGCAGAGAATCGCAGAAGCAGGGAAACGGAGAGGGCAAGAGAAAACAAAGGGGAAGCAATGACGGAGAACGGCAGTAACCCGGAGCGTTCCGAGGTATTAAGGGCTCGCTACGCGCTTGCAGAGTCGGTTCAAAAAGAAGGTGAGCGCGTAGATGAACTGCAGCGAAATGAATATTTGATTTTTCAGCATCCGGGTCGGTTTTGTTTTGGGATGGATGCTGTTCTTTTGTCCGGATTTGTGCGTGTGAAGCCGGGAGGTAAGGTACTGGATCTTGGAACCGGAACCGGAATTATTCCAATTTTGCTTGAGGCAAAGACAAAGGCTGCACATATTACGGCACTTGAGATACAAGAGGAAAGTGCGGATATGGCAGCAAGAAGTGTTCTGGTGAATGGTCTGACGGAAAAAATCGAGGTGAAGGTTGGGGACATTAAGGCGGCAGGAAAATACTTTGGTCCGGAGGTCTTTGATGTAGTTACCTCAAATCCGCCGTATATGACTGCGGAGCATGGACTTACCAATCCGGAGCTCCCAAAGGCAATTGCGCGCCATGAGGTATTGTGTACGCTTGAGGACGTAGTGCGCGAGGCTTCCTATGTGTTAAAAACCGGAGGAAATTTTTTTATGGTGCACCGGCCGTTTCGTCTGGCGGAGATTATCCGCTGCCTTTCGGCACATGGCCTTGAGCTGAAGCGTATGCGTCTGGTTCATCCATATGTGGAGAAAGAGCCAAATATGGTGCTTATCGAGGCATGTAAGGGCGGAAAGCCGCGCGTGACGGTGGAACCGCCGTTAATTGTGTTTGAAAAGCCGGGAGTATATCATCCGGATATTACCGGAATTTATGGATATTAAGGAAGTATTGTGTTAGCCGGTCAGAACCGGTGCATCGAAGGCTTTTGCAGGGAAAGGAAGGAAAGGACATGGCGGGAACGCTGTATTTGTGTGCGACTCCAATCGGAAACCTGGAGGATATGACGTTTCGCGTCATCGAAACACTCCGGAAAGTTGATGTGATTGCCGCAGAGGATACGAGAAACAGCATTAAGCTGTTGAATCATTTTGAGATAAAGACCCCTATGACGAGTTATCATGAGTTTAATAAGTTTGATAAAGGGCGTCAGCTCGTTGCACAGCTTCTGGAGGGAAAGGACATTGCGGTGATTACCGATGCCGGAATGCCGGGAATCTCAGACCCGGGAGAAGAACTTGTAAAAATGGCACATGAGGCAGGAATTACAGTAACCGTACTGCCGGGAGCCTGTGCCTGCGTAACGGCACTCACACTTTCCGGTCTTCCGACAAGGCGGTTCTGTTTTGAAGCATTTTTACCGGCAGACAAAAAGGAACGGCAGGAGATTTTGGAAGAATTAAAAACGGAAACGCGTACCACAGTACTGTATGAGGCGCCTCACAGGCTTGCAAGAACGCTCTCTGAGCTGTTTTCTGTGCTTGGTGAACGAAGACTGACTGTCTGCCGGGAGCTGACGAAGAAGCACGAGACGGCTTTTCTGACAACGCTTTCGGAGGCAGCTGCCTATTATGCAGAGAATGAAGCCAAAGGAGAATGTGTTCTCGTTATCGAGGGTGTTTCACGCGAGGCACTGGAACAAAAAAAGCAGGAAAGCTTTGCGGAGATTAGCGTGGAGGAGCATATGGAGCAGTATCTTTCCAAGGGGATGAGCAAAAAGGATGCCATGAAGGCGGTTGCCTCCGACCGGGGTCTCAGTAAGCGTGATATTTATGCGATGTTGTTAAGCTCAGAGGAATAAATGAAAGG
>CALZBV010000167.1 GCA_945622055.1 uncultured Clostridia bacterium | reverse complement strand
GAGGAGGGCATCCCGGTTTCCTTTATCCAGTATCCGACAGACTATACCGAGGCTGAGGGGATTGCTGAACGCATTAGTGAAAAGCTTAAGGATACCGGTGCCCAGCCAAAGGATTTTGCCATCCTATACCGTACGAATGCCCAGTCCCGTGTGTTCGAGGAAAAACTGATTGCACGAAATATCCCGTACCGTGTCATCGGTGCCGTCAACTTCTATCAGAGAAAGGAAATCAAAGATGTACTCTGCTATTTAAAAACGATTGACAATGCGCTTGATGACCTTGCGGTAAAACGAATTATCAACGTTCCGAAGCGCGGAATCGGCCTGACCAGCATCGACCGTGTCGCAGAATACGCCGAGCAGCATGAAATGACCTTTTACGAAGCACTTACCCGCGCAGAATACATACCGTCACTTTCCCGTGCAGCCCAGAAGATTTCTTCGTTTGTCGCATTTATCGAGGTTCTGCGGAGCAAGCCCATCTCTCCTGCCTACTCCATCAAGGATTTAATTGAAGAAATCATGGAATCCACCGGACTTCGGGAAGAGATTCTTGCACAGGCAGAGGACGAAGTCGAAGCAGCTGACCGCCTGGAAAATATCAACGAACTGATCAACAAAGCGGTACTCTATGAAAAATCAGCAGACCTTCCGACGCTCAGCGGATTTTTAGAGGAGGTTGCGCTGGTAGCAGATATTGATTCCCTGGAAGAGACGAATAACGTTGCCGTACTCATGACTCTGCATGCGGCAAAGGGTCTGGAGTTTCCGTATGTATTCTTATGCGGTATGGAAGACGGTCTGTTCCCAAGCTACTCTTCCATTAATGCAGACAACCCGCAGGAAGAAATTGAGGAGGAACGCCGTCTCTGCTACGTTGGCATCACCCGTGCCATGAAGGAGCTGACGCTTTCGGCTGCTGCAGCACGTATGGCGCGCGGAGAAACCCAGTATAATCCGGTTTCCCGGTTTATCCGTGAAATTCCGAGACATCTCGTAAAATATGAGCAAAACGGAAGTACTGCAAACACCTTCCGTGACAATGCGTTTTCGAACAGTCCGTTCCGCGGTGGCGGTGCAAGCATACCGCTTCCAAAATCAACCGCCGCCGGCAGAAGCGCCATTGATTTCGAAAAGCCAAAGCCACGCATCACCCCTGCTTCGGTCCCGTACAACTCCGCTCCTGCGAGAAATTTTGGCACAAAACCGCTCACCTCTTTGGAATATGCCGTTGGCGACCGCGTCCGTCACATCAAATTCGGCATCGGAACGGTAACTTCTATCGTAAGCGGCGGCAAAGATTTTGAAGTAACAGTACAATTTGACACTGCCGGCGTCAAAAAAATGCTGGCTACTTTTGCAAATTTAAAAAAAGTGTAGTAATTTATGAAAAGATATGCTATACTCTAATATAAGAATTTACTTTGAAGGAAAGGAAGGTCATCTGACTATGAGTTGCTGTGGAAGACAAAAAATTGAAGATCTGATTGCTTCTAATGCGAAGCTTGCTGAACTCCTTCATCTGAAGAAGGAAGAGGAGCCGGAGAAGAAGAACACTGCTGTTTACGTCTTTGCTATTATCGGCGCAATTGCTCTTATCGCTATTATTGCTGTTGTCGTTTATCGTTATCTGAACCCGGCTTACGTTGAGGACGGGGAATTAGACGATGAGTTCGAGGATTACGGTGAAGATGATTTCGAGGATGAAGAAGCCGTAGCAGAAGCAGTAGCAGAAGCTGCCGTAGAGACTACAGAAGAGTAAACTCCTTAAGACTGTCGCGATTGCGGCAGTCTTTTTTGTGTAATAGGAAAAAGCGGCGCAGAATATCGCAAAGCGATATTCTTTGTTCCCCGGTCGGAAAAACCTATTGATTTTTTTGTTCCTTGTGGTAAAATCTGATTTGGTGCGCATCCGCACAAGTATTTCATTGTTGGAGAAAACTATGTCAGAGAAAACTACCCCGCTCCTTATTCAGTGGTTCAAAAAACAAACCATTCTTTGCGTTGCAATCGTTGCAATGCTGATTACGTGCTTCCTTGTCCCGATTGACGATACGTATTTATCCTACTTTGATCTCAGAACACTTGCCACACTCTACTGCACACTGGCTGTGGTAGCTGCTTTTTCCCATATCCATGTCTTTGAAATTCTCAGCAAGGCAATCATAATAAAGCTTCATACGTTACGAAACGCTACACTCGGACTCGTACTGATTACCTTTGTCGGTTCCATGCTCCTTGCAAATGATATGGCTCTGCTGACCTTTCTGCCCCTCGGTTATTTTGTTCTTTCCGGCACAAACAATAACAAAGCCATGGCATTTGTATTCATCATGCAAAACATCGCCGCAAATCTCGGCGGAATGGTAACTCCGTTTGGGAACCCGCAGAATCTTTATCTTTATTCCTACTTTGAAATTGACACCCTGGAATTTGTTAAAATCATGTTTCCGTCCTTTCTGGCAGCAACCATCTTAATCCTGTTAATCTGCTGCTTTGTAAAGCCGGAGCCATTGACGCTTGCCAAAGATTCCGGTTACACTTTACCAAAGGGACGCACCCTCATTTATTCGGTACTCTTTGTTTTCAGCATCCTGATAGTATTTCGCATCGTTCCGTTTCTGGCCGGAACCATTGCGATAACAATTCTATTGTTTTTCCTTGATAAAAAAGCAATCGCAGAGGTAAATTACCCTCTGCTCGGAACCTTTTGCGCTTTTTTTGTTTTCAGTGGAAATCTTTCCAGAATACCGGCCGTCAGCAGTTTTTTCGCCGGACTTCTTCCGAAAAACACTCTGCTGTTTGGAATCCTGTCGTGTCAGTTTATCAGTAACGTACCAAGTGCTGTTTTGCTGTCACATTTTACCGGGGATTATGCCTCCCTGCTTCCGGCGGTAAACTTAGGCGGGCTGGGTACGCTCATCGCCTCTCTTGCCAGCCTGATTACATTTACCGAGTACAAGAAGCACAATCCGGAGAAAACCAGACAATATTATTTGCTTTTCTCCGTCATTAATTTTGGTCTTTTGATTGTTTTATATCTGCTTCAGTACTATCTCTTCTCAAAGCTGTAGCTACTGCATTACGATTACATTGCAGTAATTACTTTGCTCTGATTTTTTCTGACCGGAAGGCAAGATAATAATTCGTAAGAAAGACGACAAGATAAATAAGAAACAAAATCAAGGTCATATACCCTGCGTCTGCTACAACCCCCTTTGCAAATTTCGATTCAGAGGAAAACTCCATGGACTCTCCTACCGATTTTCCGAAAACATATCCAATGGCACCACCGACAAAGCCGGCACCAAAATTCAGCGGAAGCATAATCATCGTAATCGCAACCAAAAGCGCAGCACTGGACAACAAAAATACAACATAAAGACAATTCTCCCCACGAAACATTTCATTTTGCAGAACAAAAAAGATACTCTGGAACAGTCCCCCTCCGGCAATCAAAAAAAGAAGAATGGCCAGAAACGTCGCAAATCGAATCTGTAAAAACACCCGTTTGGTTTCACCAAGACAAAGCATCTGCTTTTTGCTTGAAATATTTGCTTTTCCTTTGGCGGAAATCCTGACTGAATTGGAATACAGCGGATAAAAAAGCAGACAAAAAGCTATAATTCCAAGAAAAACAACAAAAACGCAATATCCCGGCGGCATAATTCCACAAAGAATCTGCGCCAGAAAATAAAGCACGCAAAATATCATTCCTATGACAATTCTGGTACTGCTTCTTCTGTAAAGATACCACTCTGCCCTGATGTATTCTCTCATCTGGTTGCCTCCTTACTGATCCGGTACATCATCTTTTGCAATGACAGCTCCTCACCCTGCTCTCTCTTAAGCTCTTCCCACAGTTCTTCCTTTGATTTATAAAAAAGCATCCGGCCTTTCTCCAGCATCATAACATAATCCGCTATCTTATCAAGATCCTCGGTAATATGCGTTGAGAAAATAATTCCCATCTTTTCCTCCAGTAAAGACTCCTGAAGCACTGTAAGAAATTCCTGCCGAAACAACGGATCAAGACCGCCCGTCGGTTCGTCTAACAACAACAGCTCCGGCTCATGTGATAGTGCAAAGGCAAGCGCTGCCCTGGTAGCTTCCCCCTTCGACAGCCTGTCAGCTTTCCGCTGTGCAGACAGCTCAAAGCGTTCCAGATACTCCAAATACAGCTTCTCATGAAATACAGGAAAAAAACCGCCCATGATACGGCCATTTTCCAAAAGAGTTTCATTCGTGAAAAACTCGAGGTCTTCTCCGACATAACCAACTGCACGTTTTGCTGCTGTTGCATTTGTTGCTGCATCATATCCCGCAATGGAAATGCTTCCGCGTTTTCTCGGAATGCTTTGCAGTAAAATACGAAGCAACGTAGATTTTCCGGAACCGTTTCTTCCAATCAGACCAAGAATATATCCCCGCTCAAGCGTAAAAGAAATATCCTGAAGCTTAAAGCTTTTCTCTTTGAAATGAAAGAAGGACGTTCCAACGCCGGAAACGCTCACTGCAGGCGCCTGCAGACGCTCCTCCTCACTCCCCTGAAATTCTTTCAAAGTATTTCTCATATTTGTCCTCTCACTAATCTGCATCCAGTAAAACCTCGACCATTTCGAGAATATCATCCCGCTCCATACCTGCCTCTTTGCATTCCTTGATGCTGTCAAGCATATGACGCTCTGCCATTGCAAGCTTCTTTTCACGAAGAAGGTCTGTATTTTGCTCACACACATAAAACCCTTTTCCCGAAACCGAGAAAATCAACCCTTCCTTTTCCAGCTCCTCGTAGGCCCGCTTCGTTGTAATAACACTAATCTGGAGGTCCTTTGCCAGAGCACGAATTGACGGAAGCATATCTCCCTGCTTTAGCTCACCGGAAATAATCGCCGTCTTTACCTGCTTGATAATCTGCTCATATATTGCCAGTGTGGACTGACCTGAAATCAAAAACTGCATCCGTCTCCTCCCTCCTTTCGCTCCTTTGAGGCATCAATTTCCCGAAAACACAGCTGAAATACCGTCAGAATAGAACTGATTGCCAATACATACGAGACCAGACTGGAAACAATGGAAAACGTTCCCGCAGACAATCCCGAACCGAACATTTCCAAAAAACTGTTCATCATCGTCAGAATCAAAACAATTACCAAAAAACTGTAGTGCACTATTCCTCTTCGTTTCTCTCTTTTTTCCTCTGTAGAAAGCTCCTGTTTTCGATACTTCTCATACTCATTTCGCACTGCATCCAGGTCATAGGGTTCCCGTACCTCCAAATCCGGTGCTAACGGCCGGGTCGTAAAACAACCAAAGTTGGTCAGAACACCTTTGTTTCGTTCCATAAGCAAAAGACTGAGTGCAGAAATCCACAGTGGAAACGCACGTAATACACTGCCCATTAACCACG
>CALZBV010000166.1 GCA_945622055.1 uncultured Clostridia bacterium | reverse complement strand
GAGAGGGTATGCCACGAAAACCACGTATTTCACAAAGAGAAAAACGGTATGCACGGGAAAAAGCAAAAAAGAAAGCATAAAAAAGTGGCTGTCGCAATTATGTGACAGCCGTTTTTTGAATAAAGGAGTTAGAAGCTATCGTGCCAGAATCTGCGTGATTTCTCCGACGTACATTGTATGGAAATCACCGTTTTTGTAGAATTCTGCAACCGAAGGATCACAGAACTGTTCTGTGGTAATCGGGGTTGCGGAGAGCTTTTTGCAAAGGAAAATAAGGTTCCCTTCATCGATAAACGGGATGTCACCGGCATAGTTTAAGGTAAGGTGCGCATTGGCAAGTTTATCTTCATTCCGGCCGGAAACTGCACCGAGGTACTTTAAATCCATTTTATGACCTTCAAAGAAGGTGAGGGAAAACGTGTCCTTTTTGTCTAAAAATTCTTTGGTGTAACGGCTCTCACGGACGAAAATATATGCCACATTTTTGCCCCAGAGAACACCAAAGCCACCCCAGGAGGCCGTCATAGTATTTGCTTTTTCTTTATCACCGGCAGTTATCAGCATCCAATCAGAACCGATTTTGGTAAATGGATTCGTTTCAAATAGGTTGGCCGGGTAAGGCTGGAACTGATGCATGAAAATCCCTTCTTTCTGTAAAATAGCACATGATATTCCCAAAGAAAATGCTATATTTTTATGATGTTATTATAGCATGAAACTAATAAAATGTGAATGGGATGATACGAAAAAGAAAAAGTTTTCAAAACCTCTTGACATTTTGACTGTGTTATTGTATATATGTATTAAGCGCTTAACACAATAACACAAAAGGAGGCGGAGCGTGTGGCATGGAGTCTATCGGCAGAACGAAGTGTATATCTGCAGCTGATTGATATTTTGAAGCAGAAGATTCTTTCCGGAGAATATCAGCCGGGAGAGCGGCTGCCAAGTGTGAGAGAGCTTGCGGCAGATGCGGAGGTAAATCCGAATACGATGCAGAGGGCTCTGACAGAGCTGGAACGAATCGGTTTTTTGTATACGCAGCGAACGAACGGCAGATTTGTTTCGGAGGACGCAGCAAGACTTTCGGAGCTTCGAAAGGACAGCCTGGCTGCAAGGGCGAGGGAGTTTCTGGAGGATATGAAAAAGAGCGGGCTCTCGGCAGAGGAGAGCATTGAACTGGTACAAAAGGTTATTGCAGAGATGGAGAAAAGGTAAGCAGAAAAGCTGCTACGGAAGTGGAGGAAACATGGAGAGTTATATTGTTGAGTGCAGGGGGCTGACGAAAAATTTCAGCGGGAAGTATGCACTAAAGGATGTGGATTTGTGTCTTCCGAAGGGAAAGATTATTGGTCTTCTTGGGCCGAACGGAAGCGGAAAGACAACATTGATGAAGCTGATTAACGGGCTTTTGGTTCCGACGGGCGGAACGGTTCTGGTGGACGGAAATACCCCGGGTCCCGTCACGAAATCGTATGTGTCATATCTGCCGGATAACAACTATCTGAGTAACGGTCTGAAGGTTTACCAGATGATTGATTTTTATGCGGATTTTTATGCAGACTTTGACAAGAAGAAAGCGTATGAGATGCTTCATATTCTTAAGCTTGATGAGAAGCTTCGCTTCCGGGCAATGTCTAAGGGAATGAAGGAAAAGGTTCAACTGATTCTCGTGATGAGCAGAGCTGCGAGACTGTATTGTCTGGATGAGCCGATTGGTGGAGTGGACCCGGCGGCCAGAGAGTATATTCTTCGTACGATTATTTCCAATTACGCGGAGAACGCGACAGTGCTGATTTCGACACATCTGATCAATGAGGTGGAGAAGATTTTGGACGAAGCGGTGTTTATTAAGGACGGAGGCGTTCTTCGTCATGCTTCCGTGGATGAATTAAGAGAGGTTTACGATAAGTCACTGGATGCTTTGTTTAGGGAGGAATTCAAATGCTGGGAAAATTAATCAAATATGAATTTAAGTTTACGGCCGGGAAATATGGTCTGATGTACCTGGTTCTGGCAGCATATACCCTGTTCGTAATAGGACTTGGACTGATACATACAAGCAATCCTTTTGTTACAGGAACTATCGGTTTTTTGACCGGAATCTATTTTATCGTTCTTTTTGGCGTATGTGTCTGCGCTACCGGGTATGCAGTAGTACGATTTTATAAAACCATGGTATCGGATGAGGGCTACCTTACCCATACGTTACCGGCAAAGGTAGAGCATATTATTTTATCAAAATTTTTGGTTGCCTATGTATTTCAGTTTCTCACGATTATTTTGGCAGCTGCCTCGGCAATGCTTGTTGTAAGTCTGAAGTTTGATGTCAATCTGTTTTCTGCCTTCCATTCGGCGATTGAAGAGCTTTCTGCGCTGGGAGGAAATGTCGTTTCCGTACTTATCGCATTTTTGGTATGCGCTCTGGTTTCAATGGCGTATCAGGTGTTAACCTACTATGTTTCCATCGGTGTAGGTCAGATGCTTCAGGGAAACAAAGTCGTTGGCTGTGTGCTCGGATATATGATTATCAATACGGCAGTACAGGTAATTGTGGCAGTAGTTTCCTTCGGTGTTTCCTTTATAGCGGGTGTCAGCAACGGATTTGAAAATCTGGAGAGCTCCATTTCCTCTGTGTCCGGTTTTACTGCACTGCTGGCGGTAGAAACGGTTCTGATGCTGGTGCTTGCCGTGGTGGAGTACTTTGTGACAAGCTTCTGCTTAAAGAAGAAACTGAATTTAAACTAATCCTATGTAAACAGGACGTCACCGCAAAAGACGAGGGCGTCCTGTTTTTCGGTAATGTTGGAATGCTGAAAACGATGAAGTACAGCCTGCAGGAAAAAGCCTTGTAAAATTTGACATTGTTTACAAAGGTCAAAAGTACAAACTGGTAAATATTTCTGTTACTTGCTCAAAAAGGTGGAATATGGTAGAATAGAAAAGGAAAGAAAAGGTTAATTTGGAAGCGGAGCCTGCTTCGCTTTTTATGAGAGGATGAAACGTATGAGAAAAAAATGGGGCATGGGTTTTCTTTGTAAAATAGGAGTGGCAGCACTTTTGACAACGTTCCTTACAATGGGGAAAACCGCAGGTATAACAGATAATTGGTGCAAAGCAGGCGTGGCCTGGGCAGAGGAAGATATGCTCGGCTATGAGAATCCGGAAGGACTGATTATTGCTATGCCAAACAAAAACAATTATTCTACCACGGCAGGAAAAATCAGTATTTTAGGAGCCTGTGATTACCGGTATCCGCTGACGATGAACGGAAAAGAAATAAAGACAACGGAGCATGGTTTTTTTACCGAGTATGTTTCACTTGAAATCGGAGAAAACAACTTCGAATTTGTAAACGGAGAAACGACCTATACGCTCACGGTGATTCGCAAAAAGAGCAGTTCCGGGGGCTCTGGCTCCGGTGGGGGAACTAAGCCTGTCTATAAGACGGTTTCCGGCAAGATTGCCGAGCTGATAAATCCGTACACAATGCCATATTCGGCACCGGGAACGGTAATGATTGATTACTGGCCGTTAACGCAGAACACGACATTTCGTATTGTTGGTGAATACGGGAATTACTATAAGCTGCCGGACGGTACTTACCTGAATAAGTCTTCGGTAAAGGTTTACAACTATAATATGCCGGAGAATAAGGTTTCCAAGGCAGGGGCGGCATTTGTTGAGAGTACACGGACGTTTGAGACTACCTTTGAAATGAAGATTGATGCGCTGTATGACGTGCAGTTTGAGAAAAATACCGTTCGTTTTGTGCTGTATGATACGAAGGCCGGAAAAGCGCCGTCGGTTCCGGAGAACCCGTTTGTTACTTCAATTACATCAAAAACAGACAGCAAGGGGCGTGCGATTTATACTTATACGGTAAAGGATGCGTCTAAAATCTGCGGGTTTGATGTAAAAACTAAGGACGGAAAAATGGTGTTTACGTTAAAGTATGTGCCATTATTAAAGAAAGCCGGGTCATTGTCCGGAGCAGTGATTTTACTTGATGCCGGACACGGAAACACCGACAGCGGTACGGTCGGATGTATGGGCGTCTATGGACCGAAGGAAAAGGACGTGAATCTTGACATTACCCTGCGTGTGAAAAAGGAGCTGGAAAGCCTCGGGGCAACGGTCGTTCTGGTGCGGGATAAGGACGTGTTTTATACCTTAAATGAGCGCGTAGACAAGATTCGCACCTTAAAGCCGGACCTCTCCATTTCCATTCACGGAAATGCGGTTGGGATTACCTCGGATTACTCCAATGCTTCGGGATTTTTAACCTATTATTCTTATAAGGGCTTACAGGATGCAGCCTCTGTTATCAACAGCTCGGTGTGTAATGCAATGGGGTATCCGGTGCGAAGCATCCGAAAGGCAAATCTGTCTCTGACCCGTTTGACCGCCTGCCCTGCAGTACTTCTGGAAACAGCGTTTTTAACATATCCGGAGGATTATGAATATCTGCTTCGGGAAGCCAATCGCGGGAAGCTGTCGAAGGCAATTGCAAATGCAGCAAAGGAGTACATTGAAAGTGTTGCTGAGTATGAAAAGCCGAAGGCCCATAAGGTGCAAAGGGGAGAGACACTGAGCTCCATTGCGAAAAAGTATCATACGACGGTCGATACGCTGGCAAAGCTGAACAAGATTAAAAACATCAACGTGATACATACCGGCCAGGAACTGATTCTTCCGTAAAACCTGTCCGTTTTTATCGAAATCATAAGAAAGCAACCGTATCTTTTAGAAAACTGCTGAATAATTTCAGTTAGTGCGAGGAGCGTCATACAGGCGCGACAAAGAAGTGAAAGAAACGGTTGCTTTCTTGTGTTAAAGAAAGTATAATGTACGCGGAGAGTTTTTCTCTTATTGTCAGGGACGATAATTCTTTTTTTGAAAGGATGGAAAATACAATGATTTATCTGTTGTTTCCTAATCTTGATCCGGGGATTTGCAGTTTTTTCGGGATTATGACCGCGTATGTGCTGACCTGCGTATTACTGCATTTCTGTAGCAGATTTCTTCCAAAGGACGGAGGACGCGATTTTGCGGTTGACGGGAAGCTTTCCCAGGGAAAGCCGAGAGGCGCGGGATTTGTCTTTATTCTTGTTTTTGCGGCAGGTGTGCTTCTCTTTGTTCCGTTTGAAAAAGAGATACTGATTTACATAATACTGACCGTGGCTGCGATGCTGACCGGATTTCTGGATGATTGCTCCAAGTCACCGTGGGGTGAGTATAAAAAGGGTATTCTGGATTTTATTATTTCTGTAATGATTGCAGTTACCTATGTCAGCTTTCACGGAAGTACACTGTATTTTGCAGTTTTTCAGGGGCAGGTGGAGCTGCCGAAGTGGCTCTATATCGTGCTTGCAACGATTCTTGTCTGGGTGTCCATCAATGTAACGAATTGCGCAGACGGCGTGGACGGTCTTTCTGCAACACTTACGATTGTTACGTTGTTAAG
>CALZBV010000165.1 GCA_945622055.1 uncultured Clostridia bacterium | reverse complement strand
TGGATGCGGTAAAGACAGACTTTGGTGAGCGTATTCCGACGGATGTTGTATATTATGACGGCTCGGATCCGTATAAGATGCACAACTACTACACCTTCCTTTACAATCAGGCAGTATTCTCTGCAGTAGAGGAAGCAAAGGGAAAGAATGAGGCATGTGTATTTGCGCGTTCTGCAACGGCTGGTGGGCAGCAGTTCCCGGTACATTGGGGCGGTGACTGTTTCTCCAACTATGAATCCATGTGGGAGACGCTCAGAGGTGGCTTGTCTCTCTGTCTTTCCGGCTTTGGTTTCTTCTCTCATGATATTTCCGGCTTTGAGGAAACCGGTTCTCCGGACCTTTATAAGCGTTGGACTGCCTTCGGACTGATGTCGACGCATTCCCGTTACCACGGAAATGCATCCTACCGTGTGCCGTGGAAGTTTGATGAGGAGAGCTGTGAGGTTTCCCGGCACTTTGTAAACTTAAAGGGAAGACTGATGCCATATTTGTTTGCAAATGCGGTAAAGACACACGAAACCGGTGTTCCGATGATGCGTGCGATGATTGTGGATTACTCTTATGACAGAGCCGCACTTACGCTGGATACGCAGTACATGCTTGGTGATTCCCTGCTGGTTGCACCGGTATTTCGTGAGGATGGCATTTGTGAGTTCTACCTTCCGGGAAGCGGAAGCTGGACAGACATTCAGACCGGAGAGGAGCTTTCGGGCGGAAGCTGGTATTCAAAGAAGTATGATTATTTTGGAATGCCGCTTTATGCGAAGCCGAATTCCATTCTGGCAACAGGCGCATTTGAAAAGTCTGTGGTGTATGACTATGCCGATGGGGTAACCTTCACAATCTATGGGCTTGAGGACGGAAAAACCGCAGAATGCACGGTTTATTCGAAGAATGCCGAGCCGGAGATAACGGTAACGGCAACCAGAAACGGAGAGCGAATTTCGGTAATGGTAACCGGCGCTACAAAGCCGTTTAACGTAAAGAGTGCACAGAACCTTACGATTGAACTTTGCAGTAAGTAGTCTCGAGTGACGGATGAGCAGGTAGAGCAAATTTTTGGTCGTTCGCTTCTTGACAAAGTGAGCCGGATAAAATATGATGTTAGAGAAGATTAGCAGGTACTGCACGCGATTTCTTTGCTTGGAATGGTTCGGGGAGATGCTGCCGGCAGCCTGCTGATGATAAGATGGTTGGCATATTTTAAGGATTGGAGAAAAACTATGGCTAAGATTCAGATGACAACACCACTGGTAGAGATGGATGGAGATGAGATGACACGCGTTCTTTGGAGGATGATTAAGGACGAGCTGTTAAATCCGTTTATTGACCTTAAGACCGAGTACTATGATTTAGGTCTTGAATATCGTAATGAAACCAATGACCAGGTAACCATTGATTCAGCAGAAGCAACCAAAAAGTACGGTGTAGCGGTAAAGTGTGCTACCATTACACCGAATGCTGCCCGTATGACCGAGTATAATTTAAAGGAGATGTGGAAATCTCCGAATGGTACAATCCGTGCGGCTTTAGACGGTACGGTTTTTCGTGCGCCGATTCAGGTAAAGGGAATCGAGCCGTGCGTAAAGAACTGGGAGAAGCCGATTACGCTGGCGCGTCATGCGTATGGTGATGTGTATAAGAACACGGAAATCAGAGTACCGGGTGCCGGAAAGGCAGAACTGGTGTTCACCGGTGCGGACGGAAAGGAAATCCGCCAGACGATTATGGAGTTCGACGGACCGGGTGTCATTCAGGGAATCCACAACAAGGATAAGTCGATTGTAAGCTTTGCACAGGCATGCTTTAAGTTTGCCCTGGATACGAAGCAGGACTTATGGTTTGCTACCAAGGACACCATTTCCAAGGTTTATGACCACAGATTTAAGGATATTTTTCAGGAGATTTATGAGACGGAATACAAGGAGAAGTTTGCCGAGGCAGGTATTGAATACTTCTACACGCTGATTGACGATGCAGTAGCACGTGTCATGAAGGCAAAGGGCGGATTTATCTGGGCATGTAAGAACTATGACGGAGATGTAATGAGCGATATGGTATCTTCCGCATGCGGTTCCCTTGCGATGATGACTTCTGTACTTGTTTCTCCGACCGGCGTATATGAATATGAGGCAGCACACGGAATGGTACAGCGTCATTATTACAAGCACTTAAAAGGAGAGGAGACCTCTACCAACTCCGTAGCAACCATCTTTGCATGGACCGGAGCTCTCCGTAAGCGTGGCGAACTGGACAATATTCCGGCACTTTGTACATTTGCGGACAAGCTGGAAAAGGCAACACTGGACACCATTGAGGCAGGAAAGATGACGAAAGATCTGGCACTGATTACCAGTCTTAAGGATGTTACCGTGTTAAACAGCGAAAATTTCATTAAGGAAATCCGTAAGACCTTAGAGGCTTCTTTGTAGAAAAAGCCGGGGGTTGGGGAACATAAAAGAAATATGTAAAAATGCTTCCGGGAAGTTCGGGAGCATTTTTTGTGTAATAGGAAATTCCTCGAATTTCCTATTACACAAAAAAACGCTCCGCGAGGATGCACACGCTTTTGCTAAGGAATATGTCGCAAAAATGCGACGCAAAAGCGGCGCAGAATATCGCAAAGCGATATTCTTTGTTCATTTGGAAGAAAAGGGAGTTGAAATTACGGTTGTTGTGGCAGTCTGTGGCGTAGGCGATGGGTATGATAGTGGAGTATACGGAGGCACGAGCCGGAAAGCGGAGAGTGGGTAGAAGGTTCAGCAGGAGTTTTGCGACGGAGAAAACGTGTTTGTAGGATAAAAATACGACACTCCCGGTGGAAATCCGGGAGTGTTTTTAGTATAATAACATGTAGAGAGAGGAGGGACAATATGAAGCATAAGAGACTAAACAGAGATGGCTGGGGCTTCCAGTACTATCCATATTTTCAGATGAGAATCGACCATGAGATATTTCATGGACTGGCCTGTCTGATCAGACTGACAGATGGTGAAAAGAATTATTGGGAAACTCCAAAAGCCGGAAGAATACAGGTGACAGGGGCCGGTATGACATGGCTGGAGCTGATACCGGATCTGACAAACAGGGTGATTACCATCAAATACTTCCCGGATGGAACACATGATTTTGAGAGAAAACAGTACCCGGCACCTGTGAATGTAAACTATCAGCCATCCATATGGTATGTGGATGTAACGGATGGAATTGAATTCGATGAGAATGGAATCGCTGTATACATAGATAAATATCTGGATGTTATTTTCACGCCTGAAGGAGATGTGAAAGTTGATGACCGTGATGAGCTGGATGAGGCATATAAATCAGGTGAGCTGTCCGCAGAGCAATATAACGCGGCGTTAGAAGAAGCTGAGCTAATACTTCGTGATTTATGCTCAGATATCCCAAAAACGACGGAATGGTGTGCGCAAATAAGGCAGCTTGTGGAAGATAAAATAGCGGGCGGAGAAGCAATAGAAATGACTTTTGGGAAAAGAGAAGAATAGAAATGGAGAACCGCGATGAACGATAATAGAATGAAACGAAATGATATGTTAGCAGAAAAGATTATTGCAGGACTTGCCTCAAGAAACATGACCGGGTATTATGTACACTCGAAGGAAGAGGCTCTTAGCAAGGCAATTGAGCTGATACCTGAGGGAAGCAGTGTTACCAGGGGAGGCTCCATGTCGGTACTGGAGATTGGCTTGGATGAGGTGCTGAAAAGCGGAAATTATAATTATTGTGACAGGGATGCTGCTGCAGATAAGAGAAGCGCAGAGATTTTTGCATATACCGCAGATGTGTTTCTGGGAAGCACAAATGCAATTACAGAGGACGGTGTGCTGGTAAATATTGACGGAAATTCCAACAGGGTTTCTGCCTATGCGTATGGACCTAAAAAGCTTGTGCTTATCGTCGGTATGAATAAGGTGGCGGTGGACGTGGACGCTGCCATGAAGAGAGCCAGAAATGAGGCTGCAACGATAAATGTTCAGCGGTTCGGACTGAATACACCATGTTCAAAGACAGGAGCATGTGTCAATTGCAAATCTCCTGATACTATCTGCTGTCAGTTTCTGATTACAAGATATTCAAGACATAAGGATCGTATTCATGTCATATTGGTAAATGACAATCTGGGATATTAGTCGTAAGAAGAATTGGAAGCAGTGCCTGCACAAAGCGCTGAATATAGGATTGCTGTGTAAAAATGTTGTTGACAAAATGATTTTTAAGGATTATATTAAAATAAATATTTTGAGAAAGGAAGCAAAAATATGTTATTATTCGTAGTCGAAAATTCATACGAAATTTTTCAGACAATGCAGATTAATGTGCAGGGTCTTAATGTTGTATGTAAATATTCCGATTACGAAGAAAAATAAGCTTTCAGAAACATAGCATTTTGCATAGTTGTTTTTGACCACTTATCTTTCGGGTAGGTGGTCTTTTTTATGTAATAGGAAATTCCTCGAATTTCCTATTACACAAAAAAACGCTCCGCGAGGATGCACACGCTTTTGCTAAGGAATATGTCGCAAAAATGCGACGCAAAAGCGGCGCAGAATATCGCAAAGCGATATTCTTTTTATTCATCAGGGGCCAGGTGAAGCAACGAAATAGTATCGAAAGGAGAATATTGATATGATGATTGATGATGTAAAATTTAAACTAAAAGATGGACGGGAAGCATTGCTTCGCAGTCCAAAAGAGGAGGATGTAGAAAGTACATTGGAGTATTTAGTTATTTCTGCCGGTGAAACAGATTTCATTTTGCGTTATCCGGAGGAGTGCGGAAAATACACGCCAGAGGGCGAAAAGAAGTTATTTGAACAGAAGAATGAGTCGCCGGACGAAGCAATGATTATGTGTGTAGTAGACGGTAGGGTTGTTGGCAACTGTGAAATAAGTTTTTTTAAGGGAATGAAGACAAAACACAGAGCCAGCATAGGGATTGCATTGATTAGCGAGTTTTGGAATCAGGGAATCGGTACAAGGATGTTTGAAGAAATGATTCGTCTTGCGGAAAGCAGAGAGGGTGTACTACAAATGGAATTAGAATTTGTAGAGGGAAATGCAAGAGCAAGGCATCTGTACGAGAAAATGGGATTTCGAATTACGGGAGTACGTCCCAATGCAATTCGTTTAAAGGACGGAACACTCTTGAATGAGTATACGATGATTAGAGAAATCAAGAGATAAAATTTGAGGTTTGAAATAAGGCTACCGCAATCCCACTGGCTTTAGACAATGGGCAGTTCACTTTGCGAGAAAAATCAGAGAGGAGATTGTTATGGCAAACTTGATTGTAGTATGTGGTCCGCAGGCAGTCGGCAAGATGACAGTAGCGGAAAGTCTGCGGGATAAATTGAAGTATAATATGATGATGAATCATGACAGCATAGAGATGTCGGATAAAATATTCGGTTTCGGAACACCGGCACAAAAGGAGTTTAATGCTATTTTTAGAGAAGAGGCATTTGCTCTGGCGG
>CALZBV010000164.1 GCA_945622055.1 uncultured Clostridia bacterium | reverse complement strand
CTCTAATCCGGATTTATCAGCAGCAGAGATTGAATTAATTGGTGTAGATAGAAAAGAATATATGTTGAAGGGACATGTTGATAAGGTTCGTGATTATTACGATTATATTATCATAGATTGTCCTCCATCACTAAATACTCTCACGGTAAATGCAATGACGACTGCTGATACGGTATTGGTTCCGATTCAGTGTGAGTACTATGCATTGGAAGGGTTATCCCAGTTAATGCACACGATTGAGCTTGTTCAAAAGAGATTAAATCCTAACCTTGAGCTTGAGGGTGCGGTTTTTACCATGTTCGATTCCAGAACAAACCTCTCGTTGCAGGTTGTGGAAAATGTGCGTAAAAATCTAAAGGAAAATATATATAATACTATTATTCCGAGAAATGTCAAGCTTGCTGAGGCACCAAGTCATGGTCTTCCGATTATTATGTATGATCCAAAATGCAATGGTGCGGAAGGTTATCGTGCATTAGCAGATGAGGTTATTGAACGTGATGTAAGAGATTGGTACCAGTATTAAGAAAAGAAAGGAGTACTTGCACATCGTGCAGGTAAGTCGTTATGGGTTCTAAGAAAAAGATGGCTCTTGGTAATGGGCTGGAAGGTATGTTCGGTGTAACGGAAGAAGAATCTGTTAAAAAAACAAATGAGGAAAAAGATGTTTCACGTGAAACATTTTTACGTCCCTCTGAAATTGAGCCAAACCGTCTTCAGCCACGAAAGAATTTTGATGAGGATGCGTTACTCGAATTAGCAGAGTCGATTCGTCAGTATGGAGTAATACAACCAATTGTTGTTCAGAAAAAAGAGAATAATCGTTACGAGATTATTGCCGGTGAACGTCGTTGGAGAGCTTCAATGAAGGCTGGGTTGAAACAGGTTCCGGTTATCATAAAGGATTATGCCCCGGAGGATTATTTTATCGTAGCACTTACAGAAAACATTCAGCGTCAGGATTTAAATCCGATTGAAGAGGCTCAGGCATATCAGAGATTAATTCAGGAATACAATTTGAAACAGGACGAATTAGCGGAAAAGGTTGCCAAGAATCGCGTTACGATTACGAATTCGATGCGTTTGTTGAAGTTGGACGAAAGAGTACAGCAAATGTTAATCGATAATATGCTGACAGGTGGACATGCCAGAGCTCTGCTTGCTGTTACGGATAAAGAAATGCAGCATTCACTTGCACTTCGGGTTTTCGATGAAAAACTGAGTGTGCGTGAAACGGAAGCATTGGTTAAGAAGCATCTTGCGGAGCAGGAGAAAAAAGAAGAACCTGTGAGAACTCAAAAGAAAGCGGACGATAGTGCCGTATATCGTGAAATTGAAAATAATATGAAAGCAATTTTCGGAACAAAGGTTGAGATTAAGAAGAAGGCAAATAATAAGGGTCGAATCGAAATTGAATACTATTCCATGGAAGAGCTGGAACGTATTATTGATATGATAAATCGAATGAAATAGGAAGGAAAAAGAATATGGGTCAAAACGATATTGAAACAGCCTTACAGACGGTTACCGTATCGGAAAACATCAATAATGCATTACGTATTTCTATGATTATTGGTATTTCGGCAATAATTATGGTATTTGTTCTTTCCATTGTTTTGCTATTTGTTGTGAAAAGAATGAGAGCATTGACAGATAAGTACAATCTCTTTATGAAAGGTTCGACCGGAATGGATTTGGAGAGTTCGATTGTTTCAAAATATAAAGAGATTGACAAAATAAAGGCTGATCTGGAATTTATTACGAGTAAGCTTAACATTGCGTGTGATACTCTTCTGACCTCATACCAGAAAATGAGTATTGTGAAATACGATGCATTTAAGGAAATGGGTGGAAAGCTTAGCTTTTCTCTTGCTTTACTGGATGATACAAACAATGGTTTTATCATGTCATCAGTACACACGAATGAAGGTTGTTATACGTATGTAAAGGAAATCATAAAGGGAGAATCCTTTGTTGTTCTTTCAAATGAAGAGAGAACTGCATTGGAAGAAGCAAAGAATCGAAGAAACTATATGATGGACTAGTTGGAGGGGGGAATTTATGAGAAGGATTCCAATTGATTCAATTCAAGACGGTGATGTTCTGGCAAGAGATATATACAGTTCCTCCGGAGTTTCCCTGATGTCTGAGGGAACTGTTCTGAAAAAAAAGTATATTAGTCGTCTTTCGGATTTACATATCGACAACATTTTTATCAAGGAAAATGGTGAAGAGAAGGATCTGATTGCCGCTATCATCAAGGAGGAGGAGCTTCGGGAACAATGCGAGGATACAATTAAAAATACACTCGAAAAGTATTCTTATGCAGAAGGGGACGAGCTGAAAAAAATTGTCACGGTCGCAAATGAGATTATGACGAATATCCTTCGCGAACCGAATATCATGTATAATGTCTCCTGTGTCCGGGAAAAAGGAAATGAGCTCTATCTTCATTCCATGAACGTTGCGGCGCTTTCCACATTGATTGCGCTTCGTGCAAAGCTTCCGATTGAAAAGGTCCGGGAGGTTGCAGTTGGCGCACTTCTTCATGATCTCGGATTTACTTCGATTTCATTTGATACATCGGAGCTGGTATTTGAGGACTGTGAAGAAAAGGTAAGAAAAGAAATCATGCGTCATGTAATCTATGGTTATACTGACGTTGAGAAAAAAGACTGGATGACGAGAACTGTAAGAGACATTGTTGTTCAGCATCATGAGCGTATGGATGGTTCCGGTTATCCACTGCATCTTAGGGAGGACGCCATTAGCCGGGAGGTCAGAATTGTATCTTTATGCGATCAGTTTGACAGTATGGTATATGGACGCCTGATGAAAAAATATAAGGTTCGTGAGGCTATGGACTATATCATGAGCCAGGCAGGTTCTAAATTTGATTTTAGTCTCGTTCAGTTATTTTTGGAATCAGTTGCAGCGTACCCGATTGGAACGACTGTTGTTACGAACGAAGGAGATACTGCAGTGGTTATTCGTCAGAACTTCAAATTTCCGACGAGACCGGTCATCCGTCTTCTTAAGAGGAGAGATGGCACGTCCTTCACAAGCATTGAGGAACGCGACCTTACGAAGTATCTGACACTTTTTATTGTAGATTCCTTTGAAAATTAGTACCCTTTTGCAAAACAGTCAGGTGATTGCAGGAAGCATTGTAAACAGGGAAACAGGGTAATAAAGGAACATAAGAAAAGAGAGTAAAAAAGAAATAATAAAGACAATAACAAAAGAAGATAATAAAAGATAATAACAAAGAAAAATGGTAACGAAAGAAAATAAAAAGAAAAGAGGTCGGCGTCTATGGAATCAAAGAAAACTAGTCCGGCAAAGACAATTTGTCTTGTTATCGGAATCTTTTTAACCGTAATTTTCTTCCCACTTTTTTTGTTGCTCCCATTAGTCGGGGGAGCAGTATCGGGCTCAGTTAACATTTTCGAGGATAAAAATGTGGAAAATCTGATTAAATCGAGTGAGATTTCCTCCATTATCATTGAAGAAGGCTGGAAGGAAGCAGAAAAGAATTTTTCGGAAAGCTTTGAAATAAAAACCGAAGTTCTTCAGGAAGTTTTTTATCGTATTTTGACAGAAGATGACATAAATGAAATCTTTATGGATACCTGGAAGGCTATGTGTGACGGAAAAAATGTCAATTTCGACTTTTCCGTGATTGAAGAACGTCTTCAAAAGGAGATGGATAAAATCTTTGAAGAGCTTCCGGAGGATTTGTTCCTTACATGGAAGGGGGAGCGCGCTTCAAAATATTTTACGGATGCTTCTATTTTGAACATGACGCAGAGAATCAATGATGTATTTAATGGATATACATACGAAGAATTGAAATCCCGTTATGAAATGACAGGAGCAACGGAACCGTTTGAAACTTATATTGAGAAGGAATGGAATCAGAAGAAGCAGGAGGTTGCGCTTCCGGACAGTGTAGATGCTTCAAATGCACTGGATAAGGCAAAGGAGACTCTAGAAAAGAGCATAAATGATGAGATTCGGGATTCGGAAATAAGTTTCTTCTTCCGTTCTCTTGAGGATACAAAGAAATCTGCAAGGCTTTTGTATCCGGTAATCTACGGTATCCTTTTGATTGCCGCACTGGTATTGATAGCACTTTATTTCTTTGCTCCGGGTGGGTTTTATGTAACCGGTACAGGAATGCTTCTGGGTGGAATCATCTGTGGTGCATTTTCTGCATTGCACGGTGTATTTATAGGGTTTGTAAATGGTGTACTTATCGAAGAAATGAATGTAGCCGGCACCATCTCAAATTCAGTGAAAACAGTCGTACAGAATATAGTAGATTCAATTCTAAAGACATTGGAAACAGAGATTTGGAAATTCGGCAGAGTCTCCTGTATTATCGGAATTATGTTAATCGGTATCGGTATTTTTCTCCATGTTATGGCAAAGAATAAGAGTGTAACCGAATAGCCGCATGAAAGGAAATCGGAATGCATAGTTTTTTAAAAGCAGTAGGATTTAGCAATGTAAAAACAAGAAAGGATGTTGAACATCTGACTCAATTTGCAAAAGAGGCAGCTACAGAGCGTTATGTATCGCAGGTTGATCCGAAGACAGCACGGGCAGAGCTTTATTATGACTGCGGAAACAATGTTGGTGTTGCGCTCCGCGGGGAATATGACGAGAATGGCAATTTTCATACGGAATACTATTTCCCATATATTCGTGGTACAAAGGTCACTTCCAGGGAAAATGTGTTTATCAGCAGGCGTGTGGATACGGACGCCTACACCGGAATGTGTGAGGATTACCGAATCGGAGTTTCACTTATATTTTATCTGCAGAATCTGACGGAGTTTATCTCCAGAGGATATCCGGAAAACAACGCAGATTGTCCGGTTATTCTCTCTGCGCTTGCATCGGAAGGAAAAATCCTGCTACCGACGATGTCTATGGTAAACGCTCCGGTAGACGCCGCAGTTGATCCGTCCGGAAGAATGCAGCTCATGGAGGCAGCGCGTAAGGGCGATAAAGAAGCTATGGAGACACTTACCATTGATGACATTGACCTTTATGCCAGGATTAATAAGCGCCTCAAAAGTGAGGATATCTTCTCTATTGTAGAAACCTCCTTTGTACCCTATGGTTCGGAATCGGATAATTATACGATTCTTGGCATTATAGATGAGGTTACAGACTTTGAAAATAAAGTAACCGGAGAAAAACTGGTTCTTCTTGAAATTAATTGTAATAATATTCAGTTTCCGGTTTGTATTAACCGTAACGATTTAATCGGGGAGCCAAAAAAGGGAAGGAGATTCCGCGGAAACATCTGGATGCAGGGTATGGTGGAATTTCATTAATGTGCAATTTTTTTTCATATATGTAAGAAAAAAGTTGACGAATCAGGGATATGAATGTAAAATAATAAAGGAGTTTATTGCAAAATTCCCTTTATTAGTCAAAAGAAAAGCAATCGCCTCCCGAGAGTCCAATGCAACGTAACTCAAAGGAGGCAGAGCTTGATTCGTTCTCTTAGTTAAATGGGATATAACAGGGTCCTCCTAAGACTCAGTTGTGGGTTCGATTCCCGCTGGGAACATTCGCGAAAGCTACAAGCCATGCAAAA
>CALZBV010000163.1 GCA_945622055.1 uncultured Clostridia bacterium | reverse complement strand
GGATACCAGCCCAGGTCATTTTTAATCTTAGTCGGATCAATGCCATATCTTCTGTCATGACCAAGACGGTCTTCCACATGCCGGATCAGTTCCTCGCTGATTCCTTCATCCTGAAGTCTGTCATGAAGCTGTTCAATGATGGTCTTCACGATAAAAATGTTCGGACGCTCATTGTGTCCGCCGACATTGTAAACCTCCCCGACCTTTCCGGCATTACAAACCATGTCAATCGCTTTGCAATGGTCCTCCACATACAACCAGTCGCGAATCTGCATGCCATCTCCGTAAACCGGAAGCTGCTTATGATGCTTTACATTATTGATCATCAGAGGAATCAGTTTCTCCGGGAACTGGTACGGACCATAATTGTTGGAGCATCTTGTAATATTAACCGGCATGCCGTAGGTATCATGAAACGCCTGTACAAAATGGTCCGCCGAAGCCTTGGAAGAACTATACGGACTATGCGGATTAATCGGCGTAGTCTCCATAAAGTAACCGTCTGCACCAAGCGCTCCATAAACCTCATCCGTACTAACCTGAAGATACTTTTTTCCTTCTTTCCAGGTCTTGTTTTCTGCATCATACCATGCTTCTTTTGCTCTCTGCAAAAGATTTACCGTTCCCATAACATTCGTCTGAACAAAAACCTCAGGATTTGAAATAGAACGGTCAACGTGAGACTCTGCCGCAAAGTTAATTACATAGTCAAAGTCATAGTTTTTAAAGAGGCCGGTTACCAGCTCCTTATCACAAATATCCCCCTGCACGAAAACGTGACGCGAATCGCCCTCTACCCCCTTAAGGTTTTCAAGATTGCCTGCATAGGTAAGCTTATCAAGGTTAACGAGAAGAATATCCTTGTACTTCTTCAGCATATAGTATACAAAATTTGAACCAATAAATCCGGCACAGCCGGTAATTAAATACTTTTTCATACTTCCTTCCTCTTTCTTTCCTCTGGTATGATTCCTTCTAGTAATGGACCTTCCCTTCCGCAACTGCCCGAAGGTGCGCACCATACGGAGATTTTCCATATTTTTCTGCGGACTCAAGCAGCTTTTCTTTTCCAATCCACCTGTTGATAAAAGCAATCTCTTCCGGGGCAGAAATTGTAATTCCCTGTCGTTTTTCAATCATCTGAACAAAATCGGCAGCCTCTACCAGACTGTCCATTGTTCCGGTATCCAGCCAGGCAAATCCACGTCCAAGAAGCTGCACATCAAGTCTTCCCGCATGGAGATACATTTCGTTCAGAGTGGTTATCTCCAGCTCTCCGCGTGCACTTGGCTTAACCTGTGCTGCAAGTGCAGAAACTCCTGCAGGATAAAAATACAGGCCCGTTACTGCGTAATTGCTCTTTGGCTGTGCAGGCTTCTCCTCAATAGAGGTAGCTTTTCCGTGCTCGTCGAAACCGACCACGCCAAACCGCTCCGGATCCGTTACATAATAGCCAAATACCGTTGCCCGGCCATTTTGTTCCGCATCCTCTTTTGCCAGCCGCAGTGTTTTTCCAAAGCCGTTGCCATAGAAAATATTGTCCCCCAAAACCATAGCACACGCGTCCTCTCCGATAAATTCGCGTCCCAGAAGAAACGCCTGTGCAAGTCCGTCCGGGCTCGGCTGAACCACATAGGAGAGCTTCACGCCAAACTGGCTTCCGTCCCCCAAAAGTGCTTCAAATCTCGGTATATCCGTCGGAGTTGAAATAATGAGAATATCCTGAATGCCTGCCAGCATCAGCGTAGACAACGGATAATATATCATCGGCTTATCATAAACCGGCAGCAGCTGTTTGCTGGTTACCATCGTAAGCGGATAAAGTCTTGTGCCGGCACCACCGGCTAAAATTATACCCTTCATAAAATATCGTTCCTCCCTATGCTTGCAATTGGAATTGTGTGTTCGGATTATTCCCTGTTCTTGTATGTATTCGTCATAATCTTTACAATCCGGTCAAATGCCGGCTTCGGCTGGAAATCCTTATCAAAAATACGGGAGGTTGTCTTGTCGCTGCCACCGTACATTACAAAGCCATCCTGCAGGCCAAACAGCGTTACAGACGTGATATTCGCCGGTCCGCCCCCCTTAGTGTCGAGGTAGCTGAACATATAAAACAGAGAGCTGTACGCTGTCGACTGCTTTTTCAGCTCCTCCTCCGACAAATCTGCCGCATCAATGGAAAGCTCCGTAATCTGGAGCTCCAGACCAAGCTTTGCAAACTTTTTAATCGCATTCTCAATCGAAGAAGTCGAAACTCCGGTCCAGTAGCCCTGCATACCGATACCGTCAATCAGCCCTTCCTCCTTTAAGTGCTCACACAGCTTGTAAATATAGTCACACTTTAAGGTCTGATAGGTGTTGAAATCATTGTAAAACAGCCCCACCCCCTCGGCTGCATACTTTCGCGCAATGCGGAACGCCTGCTCCACATAGTCATTGCCCACTACCACATACCACGGGTTTGGCGTGCCGTCGTTTTCCATACGGCAGTGGTAAAAGCTCTCCGGGTCGCCTCTGTCCGGGTCGACTGCTTCATTTACCACATCCCAGCAGTAAACTGCCCCCGGGTAATTGGTCTGGCAGTAAGTCATCATCTGCCCGATGTAGCTGTCCAGACGTGCAAGCATCGTCTCACGGTCCACATATGCTCCGTCATTTTTATAGCCTTCACGGAAAAACCAGTCCGGTGTCTGGGTATGCCATACAAGCGTATGCCCGCGCATCTGTACACCGGTGTCCACGCACCACTGCAGTACCTCGTCCACGCCCGAAAAGTCAAGAACCGGCATTCCATCACCTTCCACAGCATTCCTCCGGCTTCCCTCCTGATTCAGCATATAGGCCGGCTTCATCAGATTGGTTAACGTGCAACTGTTGAAATGCTTTTGCGCAACTGTCATATATTCCCTGGAGTTAATCGCCATGTTCTCCTTGGAATAGCCGGTCAGCCCGACACCCAGCTTAAAATAGCCCTTGCACCAGTCCTTCAGTGCAGGCTGCATCAAAGCCGCAGTCAGGTCAAACCTGCTGTCGGAAAACTCATCAAGCACTCCCTGCCAGTATGCCTCATCCACGACAGGGATATTTTGAGGTGCTTCGGTCGGCTTCGGTGTAGCCGTCGGTTCCGGTGTTTCGGTAGGTTCCGGAGTAGCGGTAAGCTCCGCTGTCACCTCCGGGGTTGGTTGATTGCTGCCTTCTGTGTTATCTTCTGCAGATGCGCAGCCCGTAAGGACGGTTGCCAGACAGAGTACGGTAAGGGGTTTTAAACATTTTCTCATCTTTTTCTCCTTTATTTTAAACATCCTGTTTCTTAGCGCCTTTTTTCAATTCCATGCGTCTCGTAGTAAATACTCTTGTCGCGGTACATTCTTTGATCCGCAATCTTTTCCAGTTCCAAAATAGACTCCTGCGGAAATTCATACTGACAGACCACTCCCCTGGCAAGTACAATCCCCTCCACGTATCTTCCCTTATACCTGGCTGTACTCGTCTCTAAAGCAAGCAGCTTCTCCTGTAATTCCTCCCGGGAAGCCTCCAGCATAACCATAAATTCATCACCTCCGGTACGATATACCAATGCATTTGTACCAAAAGAAACCAAAAGGCACTGTGCTGTTCCCTGTAAGAGTTCATCACCAGCCGCATGCCCCAGGGAGTCATTGATTCTTTTCAGACCTGTAACATCAATGGAAATAAGTACAAAATCCTGCGAGGTTCCTTTCTGCATCCTGGCTGTGACATCATTTTCATAGGCTCTCCGGTTATACAATCTGGTCAGTTCATCTGTATTTGAAATTCGAATTAAATGTTCTTCCCTGCGCTTTTGCTCATCTATACTTAACGTAGTAAACAGTACAACGGCAGGCGTACCGTCTTTCCTGCATTTTACCGGAATAAATCTGGCCTGCAGCCAACCGCTTATCACCCCCATGAACTCCAGTGCAATACTGCTTCGTCCGTACAGTCTGGAAGGCAACGTGGAAAGATTGACAAAATCCAGCACCATTTCCATAAATTCCCCACGGGCTGCCAGCTTCATTATGCTGTTAAATAATTCCTGCATCCCGAGTCCGGACTTATGCTCTTCGTAGAAATTATGTATCATTCCGGTGGCACGGATTTCATCATAGGTCTGATTCTCCAGGTCAATCACATGAATGGAGTTATAAATACTTGCAATAGAATCAATAATCTCCCGCTCTTCCTTTTCATGACGCAGAGCATCCTGTAAACGTTCCTTTGCCTCAATTTCTTTCTGCAGTGCCTGGTCATATTCTCTTTTTGCGGTGATATCTATCATAATTCCAAAGAACAGGTATGGTTTTCCATCCTCTCTGGCATGTACTTCTCCCAATGCAAGAAACCATCGATATCCTTCCTGTTTTGTCATGGCGCGGAATTCTTTTTTAAACATCTCTCTTTTCTCTGCCTGACGATTGTTTTTCAGAATCTCTTCTATCTTGCATTCGACTTCCGGTCTGTCTTCCGGATGTATCAACGATACCCAGTTTCCGGCTTCTTCAATCATTTCCTTTGGTTCTTTATATCCATAGAGGGAACTGAGCTTCTCATCGTATATTACCTGCTCTACCTCCCCGGACTCATTGTAGAACACATGCCAGTTGCCGGAATCCAGCACCTCGTTGGCCATCTGCATCATCAGACGTTCTTCCACAATCCTCTGTCGCATCATCACCTGCTGAATATGTCTGTCAAATATTTCATTGTCCACATCCTGCAGGAACATGTACAGTTCCATATTCTCCTGAGAAAAATTCCGGGAAGGATGCATCTCCATCATAATCCAGGAAAAGCCCTCACCCTTTTTACAGCGGCAGCGCAGACGCCAGATAGCATCCTCCTTCGTAAAATAATTTCTCAGATACCCCAGATCCACATGATCATTATAGGCTCTTGTATCCTGCGGATGAATTATGCCTCTTTCCGAAAATGACTTCAACATTTCAGACAAGCTTTTACAATCATCATATTGTTTTCTGTTCTTAATAACCTCATATGAATCAGTAGTCAGGTTCAGTTTGAGAATACCAAAAATATTCTGATCAAATACTTCCAGCGCAGATATCCAGTTATCCCTGTTAAATATCATTCTATTTCCTCTACTTGCACTCTGTATTTTCATGGCTTGAAGGAACGACAGCTACGATAATACCCTCCAGCCCATATGCCATTCTGACAAATTTACAAATCTATTATAAATCCTTTGCGCCCAAATGTCGATACTGTTTTTTTTCAATAGCCAAATCGATATCTCTCCCGCCAGATGCGCAATAGGATACATAGGGAAACGCTGATGAAAGCGTTTCCACGCCGAATTTGCGTAGCGAAGCTACAATTTCTACTGCAAATTCGTGCGATCCGCCGGAGGCTTCTAGGGAAGCACTGAATTAATCAGTGCTTCCATAGATTTTTGTGCAACTCTCACATAATTGTACCTGATTTTTCTACATTCCCAACCGATATAAGCTCTTGCCATTCCAGACCGGGTCGTGTTATGATACATTCATGGCAAAGTCCTGCCCTTCTGATACCTGCACAGGTATCAGGGTATCTTTCCGGCTTTGCTTCTTCGGTGAAGCTCCACCGGCATT
>CALZBV010000162.1 GCA_945622055.1 uncultured Clostridia bacterium | reverse complement strand
TTGGTTTTTAATCGGTGCTGCACTGGTATTCTGGATGCAGGCGGGCTTTGCAATGGTAGAAACAGGCTTTACGAGGGCTAAGAACGCCGGAAATATCATTATGAAGAACCTGATGGACTTCTGTATCGGTACAGTTGTTTTCTCACTGCTGGGTTACACCTTAATGATGGGTGAGGATGCGCTTTGTGGACTGATTGGTCTTCCGAACATGGATATGTTCACAGTCCGGCGGACGGAAGCTTTACTTCCGCCTCCACCTTCGTATTTAACCTGGTATTCTGTGCAACAACCGCAACGATTGTTTCCGGTGCGATGGCAGAAAGAACGAAGTTCTCGGCATATTGTATTTACTCCGGTGTGATTTCGCTGCTTATTTATCCGATTGAAGCACACTGGATCTGGGGTGGCGGCTGGCTTTCACAGATTGGCTTCCATGATTATGCCGGTTCCTGTGCAATTCACATGGTAGGCGGTATTGCAGCACTGGTAGGTGCTATCATTCTTGGACCGCGTATCGGAAAGTATGTTAAGGATAAGACCGGAAAGGTCATTAAGGTTAATGCAATTCCGGGTCATTCCATTACGCTTGGTGCGCTTGGTGTATTTATTCTCTGGCTTGGCTGGTACGGTTTCAACGGAGCAGCAGCAACGAGTCCTTCCGAGCTTGCTTCGATCTTTTTGACAACGACCATCGCTCCGGCAGTAGCAACGGTTGTAACGATGATCTTTACCTGGGTAAGAAACGGTAAGCCGGATGTATCCATGTGCCTGAACGCATCGCTTGCAGGTCTTGTTGGTATTACGGCAGGTTGTGATGCGATGGATGCAATCGGTGCAACGGTTGTCGGTGTTGTTTCCGGTTTGCTTGTTGTTTTTGTTGTTGAGCTTTTGGATCTTAAGTTACACATTGATGATCCGGTTGGTGCAGTTGGCGTACATATGGCAAACGGAATCTGGGGTACGATTGCAGTCGGTCTTCTGGCTAACCCGGATGCTCCGGCCGGTCTTTCGGGACTGTTCTATACCGGTTCCGCAAAGCTTCTTGGTATTCAGCTTCTTGCGGTAGCATGTGTCGGAGGCTATACGGTAGTTTTGATGATTATTACGTTTAAGCTGATTGAGAAGCTACATGGACTTCGTGCTACGGCAGAGGATGAAGTGGCAGGTCTTGATATTTCCGAGCACGGACTTCCGAGTGCATACCCGGATTTTGTTCCGGCAGTGGATAAATACACTTCCTATGCACCGGAGGAAGGAATTGTTGCAACCGCAGCAGATGTTCCGGTGGCAGAGGCTGTTCCGGTAAAGAAGGTTCCGGCTTTCTCTGAAGATGGTGTGAAGTTTACCAAGATTGAGATTATCTGTAAGGAAGCCCGCTTTGATGCCTTAAAGGAGGCACTGAGTGCGCTTGGAATTACCGGTATGACGGTATCTCATGTACTTGGCTGTGGCGTACAGGGCGGCAGACCGGAATATTACAGAGGTGTTCGTGTAGAGACGAATCTTCTTCCTAAGGTACAGGTGGATGTTGTTGTCAGCAAGGTTCCGGTACGCACGGTAATCGAGACTGCAAAGAAGGTTCTTTATACCGGACATATCGGCGACGGTAAGATTTTCGTTTACGATGTGGAAAATGTGGTAAAGGTTCGTACTGGTGAAGAAGGGTACGATGCCTTACAGGATGTAGAGTAACAAAAGGGATCGGAGGTGAACACAATGTGTTCAATTATGGGCTATTGTAAAAAAGGAGCAGACCGGAAGGCTTTTGAGGAAGGGTTTGCAGAAACGATTTCGAGAGGACCGGATGATTCGAGAATAGTGGATACCGGCTACGGGTTATTGGGATTTCACAGACTGGCAATCATGGGTCTTCACCCGGAGGGAATGCAGCCGTTTGAATTAAATGGAAGCTTTTTGGTTTGTAACGGCGAAATCTACGGCTTTGAGAAAATCAAGGAGGAGCTTTCGAAGAACTATAATTTTGTCAGTGGTTCGGATTGCGAAATCCTGCTTCCGATGTACCGGGAGTACGGAGTTGAGATGTTTTCAAAGCTCGATGCTGAGTTTGCGCTGATTCTTTTTGACAATGAGACCAAAGAATACATTGCGGCACGCGATCCGATTGGAATCCGTCCTCTTTATTATGGATATGATGCGGAGGGTGCAATCCTGTTTGCCAGTGAAGCAAAGAACCTGGTCGGACTTACAAAAAAGGTTATGCCGTTCCCGCCGGGACACTATTATAAAGATGGCAAATTCGTCTGCTACCGTGATATGACAAGGGTTACAAAGATTTGTGAAGACGACTTGGAAACCGTTTGCGGAAAGATTCACGATAAGCTGGTTGCCGGTGTCAAAAAGCGTCTGGTGGCAGATGCTAAGGTAGGCTTCCTTCTTTCGGGGGGTCTGGATTCTTCTTTGGTATGTGCGATTGCACAGAAATACAATGACAAGCCGATTCGTACGTTTGCCATTGGCATGACCGGAGATGCAATTGATTTGAAGTATGCGAAGCAGGTTGCGGATTACATCGGAAGCGAGCATACCGAGGTAATTATGACAAAGGAGGAGGTGCTGACTTCCCTGGAGGAGGTAGTGCATCTGCTCGGAACGTATGATATCACGACCATTCGTGCAAGTATGGGAATGTATCTGCTTTGCAAATGGATTCATGAAAACACCGATATCCGCGTGCTTTTAACCGGAGAAATCTCGGACGAGCTGTTTGGTTATAAATACACGGATTTTGCTCCGTCGGCAGAGGAATTCCAGAAGGAATCCGAAAAGAGGATCCGCGAGCTTCATATGTACGATGTGCTGAGAGCAGACCGCTGTATTTCCGTAAACTCGTTAGAGGCGCGTGTTCCGTTTGGCGATCTGGATTTCGTTGACTATGTGATGTCGGTTGACCCGGCAAAGAAAATGAATGTGTACGGAAAAGGAAAATACCTGCTCCGTCATGCCTTCGAGGGCGATTATCTTCCGAAGGATATCCTTTATCGTGAAAAGGCAGCCTTCTCTGATGCCGTAGGTCATTCGATGGTGGATTACCTGAAGGAATATGCTGCAACCCTTTATTCAGATGAGGAATTTGAAAAGGAACGCAGGAAATATACCTATTCCACACCGTTTACCAAGGAATCGCTTCTGTACCGGGAATTATTTGAAAAATATTATCCGGGACAGGCAGAGATGGTGGTTGATTTCTGGATGCCGAACAAGTCCTGGGAGGGCTGCAATGTGAATGATCCTTCCGCAAGAGTGCTGTCGAATTACGGTGACAGCGGAAAATAACCTGAAAAGAAAATCCTTAAGTTCTCCACTTTTTAGTGGCTGTGGACCTGCCATTTGGCAGGTCCTTTTGTATTGGAGCGAAAGGACTGAAATTCCGAGATATATACTGACAAACCATATGTTTTGTAGTATAATATTCCTATCTCCCGAAGTTCAATCACGATGGACAGGAACTTCGGTTACGAAAGGAATAGGAGCATGGAAGAAAAGAAGAACCAGAGCTGGGAACGCAGCGCCGGTATCCTGATGCCAATCAGCAGCCTTCCGGGACCATACGGAATCGGCACACTTGGTAAGGAAGCCTTTGCGTTTCTGGATTTTGCAAGAGAAATGGAGTATAGCTACTGGCAGGTGCTTCCGGTTGGACCGACCGGTTATGGGGACAGCCCGTACCAGAGCTTTTCTGCATTTGCGGGCAATCCGTATTTTATTGATCTTCCGACGTTGATCGAGGAAGGGCTTCTGACAGAGGAGGATTGTGAGGAAGCTTATTGGGGAACGAACCCGATGTATGTTGACTATGGTGCCCTGTATGTGGGCCGCGGAGAAGTATTACATAAAGCTTACCGCAACAGTAACCACAAAAAGACAAAGGAATATAAGGAATTTTGTAAGAAGAACGCGTTCTGGTTAAAGGATTACGCAGTGTTTCGTGCCATTAAGGATGCAAAGAACGGCCAGTCCTGGCAGGAGTGGGAGCTTCCGCTTCGTACCCGTGAGCCGAAGGCATTGGCAAAGGCAGAAAAAGAGCTTGCGGATGAGATTGATTACTACATTTTCTGCCAGTTTAAGTTTAATGAGCAGTGGAAACGCGTCCGGGAATATGCTGCGAAGAAGGGAATTTCCATTATCGGCGATATACCTCTTTATGTGGCAATGGATTCTTCGGATGTGTGGTCAAATTACGAGCTGTTTGAGCTGGATGAGCTGCGCAGGGAAATCAACATCGCGGGAGTTCCGCCGGATCTGTTTTCTGCAACCGGCCAGCGCTGGGGCAATCCGTTGTATCGCTGGGATGTGATGGAGAAGGATGATTTTTCCTGGTGGAGAAAGCGCATGGAGATTTCGGCAGAGCGTTATGATGTGATCCGGATTGACCACTTCATCGGTATCGTAAACTATTACTCCATTCCGGCAGAGAGTGAGACCGCGATGGTCGGAGAATGGAGAAAGGGACCGGGAGAGAAGCTGACGCGCGTGATCAACGAAGTGGTGGGAGCGGGCAGAATCATCGCCGAAGACCTTGGAATTGTAACGCAGCCGGTAGTGGATTTAATGGAGAAAAACGGATATCCGGGTATGAAAATTCTTGAATTTGCGCTGGACTGTACGCCGGGCAACCCGTATCTTCCGCATAATTTCAAGTCATTCAACAGTATTGCATACATCGGAACACACGATAACGAGACGCTCTGTGGAACACTTGATGCCATGCAGGAGTGGCAGATTAATAAAATCCGCGAGTACTTTAACATCAACTGGCAGGATTCCATTCCGGATACGCTGATTCGTGCAACATATCGTACACCGCTTCATACCGCTATTTTCCAGATGCAGGATCTTCTGCACCTTGGAAATGAGGCCCGCATGAACTTTCCGTCCACGCTGGGAAGCAACTGGCAGTGGCGTATGGAGAAGGAAGAATACGAAAAGATAGAGGTAAGTTATTATAAGAATCTTGCATACCTGTATGGCCGCCAGAACAAGAACCCAATCGCAGAGGAGGAAGAGCAGGAAGAGCTGACAGAGGAAGTGGAAGAGAAGGGAAAATAATGAAAACCTGAGGAAGCCAGCGGATAATCCCGCAGATAAAGCTGCATCAAGAAGAGTAAGCATTGTTTCAGGAGACTTGGTCTGAGCCGGCTTGCGGCGCTTGCCTGCAAGGGTTCTCTGATCAAACTATAGTTCATTTCGGTATGATCAAGGACGCTGGATCCAATTTCAGTCTTTTTGCAACTGTTGCGGTTAAAAGAGAGGTATCACCGCTGTTGCAGATTAAGGATGCTTACCCCAAAATGCTGATAGCAAGAACAAGACATGATGAATACCAGTATGAGGGAATAAAGGTGGTTGATATTGCGGATTGGCTGTTAGATAAATAAGTTATTAGCCAAAAATGAAAAAATATCAAAAATGGCTAATAGATAATATGTGAGGATATAATGCAGTTTATGTGAAGATAATTTCATATAAACTGCATTTTTATGTGTAAGGGAAAGCTTGAGTACAAGCAGGACAGAGTGGAGGACAGTAAAAGCATCTTATGATTCCGGTGTAATTACTTCCATAGTTTCCGAGTAATACACCATAGTAGAATCCTTTTGCCATTTGGTGACAAAATACG
>CALZBV010000161.1 GCA_945622055.1 uncultured Clostridia bacterium | reverse complement strand
ACGTGAGGCAGGTGGTATTACCCAGCATATCGGTGCATATGTGGTTGAATCAAACGGTGAGAAGATTACATTTTTGGATACTCCGGGACATGAAGCATTTACCTCCATGCGTTTACGTGGTGCTAAGTCTACCGATATTGCAATTCTGGTTGTGGCTGCAGATGATGGTGTAATGCCGCAGACTGTAGAAGCAATCAACCACGCAAAGGCGGCAGGTATTCCGATTATTGTTGCAGTCAATAAAATAGATAAGCCGAGCGCAAATGTGGAGCGTGTAAAGCAGGAGCTTACCGAGCACGAGCTTGTTGCAGAGGACTGGGGTGGAGATACCATATTCGTTCCGGTTTCCGCACATACGAAGGAAGGTATTCCGCAGCTGCTGGAAATGATTCTTTTAACGGCTGAAATGGGCGAATTAAAAGCAAATCCGAACCGTAAGGCAAGAGGTATCGTAATTGAAGCACAGCTTGATAAGGGTAAGGGGCCGGTAGCAACCATTCTGGTACAGAAGGGTACGCTTCATGTCGGAGATATCGTTGCAATCGGTTCCGCATATGGTAAGGTTCGTGCGATGATGGATGATAACGGTCGTCGTGTAAAGGAAGCTACGCCGTCTACTCCGGTTGAGATTCTTGGTCTGAATGAGGTTCCGAATGCCGGTGAGATTGTTACGGTTTGTGAGAATGAGAAGGAAGCCAGAACTATTTCCGAGGCATTCATTGCACAGGGCAAGGAGCGCCTGATTGCAGACACCAAATCCAAGCTTTCCCTGGATGGTCTGTTCTCGCAGATTCAGGCCGGTAATATTAAGGAACTGAATCTCATTGTAAAGGCTGATGTACAAGGTTCGGTAGAGGCAGTAAAGCAGAGCCTTCTTAAGCTCAGTAATGAAGAGGTTGCAATCCGCATTATCCATAGTGGTGTTGGTGCAATCAACGAGTCTGACGTTACACTTGCTTCTGCTTCCAACGCAATTATCATCGGATTTAACATTCGTCCGGACAATATGGCGAAGGAAATTGCTGACCGTGAAAAGGTTGACGTTAGATTATACCGCGTTATCTATAATGCAATTGAAGATATTAAGGCGGCTATGATTGGTATGCTGGATCCGGTTTATGAGGAGAAGGTAATTGGTCATGCGGAGGTACGTGTACTGTTTAAGGCTTCCGGACTTGGTATGATTGCCGGCTCATATGTACTGGACGGAAAGATTGTCCGCGGCTGTAAGGCCAGAATCACCCGTGAGGGAACCCAGATTTTTGAGGGTGAGCTTGCATCCTTAAAGCGTTTTAAGGATGACGTTAAGGAAGTAGCGGCAGGCTATGAGTGTGGTCTCGTATTTGAGAAGTTTAACGATCTTCAGGAATTAGATCAGGTTGAGCTCTATGTAATGGAAGAGGTACCGAGATAATGAAAAAAAACAGTGTAAAAAATACAAGGATTAATGCAGAGGTTCAAAGAGAGCTCTCTGTGTTAATCCAGAGGGAGTGCAAGGATCCGCGCATCCATCCGATGACCTCGGTGGTTGCCGTGGAGGTTGCTCCCGATCTTAAGACCGCAAAGGTTTATATCAGTGTATTGGGAGACGAAGAGGCATTGAAAACAACGCTTCAGGGACTTAGAAAGGCTATGCCGTTTTTACGTACACAGCTTGCTAAGAATCTGAATCTTCGCAATACCCCTGAGCTGATATTTGTTGGAGATCTTTCGATTGCGTACGGAGTATCCATGTCGAAGCTGATTGATGATGTGACCGCACAGCTTCCGGATCGTTCGGACGAGGAGGAAGAAGGGGAAGTTTAAAGGAGGAATTAAATGCTTCCGTTAATGCAACTTACAAAGGATGCCGAATCAATCGTGATTGCCGGACATGTCCGTCCGGACGGCGATTGCATCGGTTCCTGTCTTGGTATGTATAATTATTTGAAAAAGCTGGTTCCGGGAAAAAAGGTTGATCTTTATCTTGAGGAGGTTCCGAAAGCATTTTCGTTTCTTAAGTGTTCAGAGGAAGTGAAGCATACTTCTGAAGCGAAGGGAAGGTATGATTTGTTTCTGGCACTCGATTGCGGAAGCATCGACCGCCTCGGCAGCCTGGAGTCTCTTTTTCTGCAGGCAAAAACAACGGTATGCATTGATCACCATATCAGCAATACGGAGTATGCGCAGTATAATCACGTAGAGAATCATGCAAGCTCTACCGGAGAAGTACTTTTCGGTATTTTTGATACGGAGCTGATTGATGAAGCGGTTGCAGAGTGTTTATATCTTGCAATTGTTCACGATACGGGTGTATTTAAGCATTCCAACACATCCAAAAGGACAATGGAGATTGCCGGTGCTTTGCTGGAAAAGGGAGTGTCTTCCTCAAAGGTGATTGACGATTCCTTTTATAAGAAGACGTATGTTCAGAATCAGCTGCTTGGCAGATGTCTGCTGGAAAGTATTCTTTTGATGGATGGTAAAGTCATCTTTTCGTCTGTCAGTAAAAAGATGATGGAATTATACGGCGCAGTTTCTTCGGATTTAGATGGCATTATTGACCAGCTTCGGGTGACGGAGGGGATAGAAGTAGCGATTCTTTTGAAGGAGGAACGTCCGCAGCAGTATAAGGTCAGCATGCGTTCGAATGGTAAGGTTGATGTTTGTAAAATCTGCTGTATGTTTGGCGGTGGTGGTCATGTAATGGCGGCCGGTTGCAGTATGAACGGTTCCGTACATGATGTGATTAATAATCTTTCGGTTCAGATTGCGGATCAGCTGTCTGCAAAACAGGAAATCTGAAATATAACGAGGAGTACATGGACGGAATCATCAATATTTATAAAGAAGCGGGCTACACTTCCTTTGATGTAGTAGCAAAGCTTCGTGGTATTTTAAAAACTAAGAAAATCGGACACACCGGCACACTGGACCCTCAGGCAACCGGTGTGCTTCCGGTTTGCCTCGGAAGAGCAACAAAGCTGTGTGAGCTGATGTTAGAAAAGGAAAAGATGTATGAAGCCGTGATGCTTTTGGGAGTTACGACCGATACGGAAGATATGACAGGAACCGTTCTTACGGAACAGGATGCCTTCGTAACAAAAGAGGAGCTTTTGAATGCAGCCAGACATTTTACCGGTCCGTATCATCAGGTTCCGCCGATGTATTCTGCTCTGAAGGTAGACGGAAAAAGGCTTTACGAGCTGGCAAGACAGGGAAAAGAAGTGGAACGTGCTTTCAGACCTGTCATTATTTTTGAGAACGAAGCACTTGAATTTCAGCTAAAGCCGGATAAGACGGTAGCAGAGGTAACCTTACGGATTCGTTGCTCAAAAGGTACTTATATCAGAAGCCTGATTCGGGATATGGGAGAATATTTAGGCTGCGGTGCCTGCATGAAGTCGTTGAAGCGGACCCGGGCAGGGGCATTTTCGATTGATACAGCGGTAACGCTTTCTGAGGTTGAAAAAGCGCGGGATGAGGGAAGGCTTGTAGAATTAATTCATCCCATTGACAAAATGCTGGAAAAATACAAAAAGATTACTATTTTACCTGAGTGGGAAAAATATTTATATAATGGCAATAAGTTGACGACAGATATGCTTGTGGAAAATGCAGGGGGGACCGACAGGGAAGGCTTCCGCATTTATGATACAAAGGACAGGCTGATTGGTTTATATCGTTATCATGCAGAGGAAAAGATATTAAAAGCGGATAAAATGTTTCTGCCGTAGACTTGCTGCTACAGAAGGAGAGAAAAATGCAGTGTATAACCGAACAATCCGGATGTCTGCTTCGGCCGACCTGTGTTACAATCGGAAAATTCGATGGTTTTCATGCCGGTCACAGAAAGTTGTTATCCGTACTGCTTGAGCATAAAACAGAAGAGATGGATTCCTGTGTTGTATCGATTCGAACCGGATTTTTGGCAACGGGACAGCAAATCTATACGGAAGAGGAACAGAGGTTTTTATGCGAAAACATGGGAATTGATTATCTTGCGGAATATGATTTGAGAAACGGAATGCGCGATATGGAGCCGGAGCAGTTTATCGCGGATTATATCATAAAGCAGTTGCATGCCCTTGTTATCGTAATCGGAGAGGACTTTCATTTTGGAAAAGGACGCAGTGGCGATGTAGCCCTGTTACAGCGTTTACAGGAAAAATATCATTACACTACGGTAGTAGTTCCGGCAGTCTCTTCCGGAGGAGAAAAAATCAGCAGCACAAGGATTCGAAAGCTTTTGCAGGAAGGGGACATTGAAACCGCGAACAGACTGCTTAAGCGGCAGTATATGGTGCTTGGAGAGATTGTGCATGGAAAGCAGCTTGGCGCTAAGCTGGGATTTCCGACGATTAATGTAGTTCCTCCGGAGAAAAAGGCACTTCCTGCCTATGGGGTTTATGCGACAAAGGTAAAGGTAGGGGGCTTCTGGTATTACGGAGTATCCAATGTCGGAGTAAGACCTACGGTTGAGTCAGTTTCGGCTGCCAGCGTTGAAACGAATCTGATTCATTGCAATGAGGATTTATACGGAAAGGAAGCACAGATTTATTTTTTGAAGTTTCTCCGGCCGGAGCGTAAGTTTGATTCTTTGACTGCATTAAAGGAACAGATTGAAAAAGACCGTAAAATGGTCGAAGAGTTATACAAAACAGAAGCTCTTTATTAATCGTTTGCCGTTATACCTTTTCCTGTCAATAAAATACTTTTATTCCTGTCAATAAAAATACTTGACAGATGGAAGAAAATCTGTTACACTACCACCTGTAAAGAAAAAAGCTTTACAGGTGGTGTTTTTATGGAGGAAGTCAATGAGCTTCTGGAGCTTGCGATGCTCTACGATTTTTATGGAGAACTGCTAAAAGAGCACAACAAGCGTATTTTTGAAGATTACATTCTGAATGATTTGTCTCTGTCCGAGATTGCCGATATGGAAGGAATTACGAGACAGGGCGTTCATGATGTTGTGAAACGTTGCAGCAGGCAGTTAAAGGAATATGAGTCGCAGCTGCATTTGGTGGAAAAGTTCAATCAGACCAAGGAATGTGTCGGTCGGATTAAGGAGCTTTTGCGAAACACCTATGAGAGCGGGGATATTTCCTTCGCCAGACAAGCGGAACAGCTGACGGATAACATTCTAAGCGGGTTGTAAGGAGGCAATATGGCATTTGACAGCCTTTCAGAAAAGCTGCAGGGGATATTCAAAAATCTTCGGGGAAAAGGAAGATTAAGTGAGGCCGATGTAAAAGCAGCATTAAAGGAAGTTAAGATGGCTCTTTTGGAGGCTGATGTTAATTTCCGTGTAGTTAAAAATTTTGTGAAAACGGTGGAAGAACGCGCAATCGGACAGGATGTTATGAACAGCCTGACACCGGGACAGATGGTAATTAAGATTGTAAATGAGGAAATGATTGCCCTGCTTGGTTCTGAAACGACGGAACTGACATTTTTACCGGGCAATGAGATTACTGTGATTATGATGTGCGGTCTTCAGGGTGCCGGTAAAACAACGATGGCGGCAAAGCTCGCCGGTCGTTTAAAGAGTAAAGGAAAGCACCCTCTTTTAGTTGCCTGTGACGT
This sequence comes from uncultured Clostridia bacterium, assembly GCA_945622055.1. Taxonomy (GTDB): domain Bacteria; phylum Bacillota; class Clostridia; order Lachnospirales; family Lachnospiraceae; genus SIG307. The sequence continues at coordinate 110 of CALZBV010000161.1, read as the reverse complement.
TTATCGTCCTGCGGCAATTGATCAGTTGATAATCAATGGTGAAAAGGTCGGAGTAACGGTTTTCTCCATGGGTGGAAAAAACAATCCGGTGGACATTGCAAAAGCAGCAC
>CALZBV010000160.1 GCA_945622055.1 uncultured Clostridia bacterium | reverse complement strand
TATGACTATTATTATCATCCGCAAACCTATGATATGTTTTACAATAAAATCGAAGAATGATGGAGGTAACTAAGTTGGGAAATGCTGTAATGATTAAGGGAACAACCTACGGATTTTCCATATTTCTTGATGAAGCAACCGGTTTTCCGGAGCTTTGTGCTGAACTTTCTGAAAAATTTACCGCGTCCGCAAAGTTTTTTGGCTCGGCGCAGATGGCTGTTTCCTTTGAGGGAAGGAAGCTTTCCAATCAGGAACAGAGAGAAATGCTCCGAATCATTTCAGAATGCAGTGATGTTAAAATTGTATGTGTCATTGAGCATAATTCTGAGACGGAAGAGCTGCATAAGCGTTCCCTGGAGGAACGCCTGATGGCAATTGATGAAACAACGGGACAGTTTTATAAAGGAAATCTTCGTTCCGGGCAGTCTCTTGAGGTTGCATCCAGCGTAATCGTTATCGGTGATGTAAACCAGGGGGCATCTGTGACTGCCGGTGGAAATATCATTGTTCTCGGTTCACTTCTGGGTACTGTATATGCCGGTGCCAACGGCAATCCTGACTGCTTTGTACTTGCATTTGATCTGGATCCGGTTCAGATCCGGATTGCAGATACGATTGCACGTGCGCCTGATAAGGAACAGGGAAAGATGTTATGGAAGAGGGAAAAGGAAAAGAGCAAAGAACCGAAGATTGCATTTCGGTCCGGAGAGAGTATATTTATTGAACCGGTTTCCAGAACGGTTTTAAATGATATAAAATTATAATTGGAGGATAGGAAAATGGGCGAAGTAATTGTAGTTACGTCAGGAAAGGGCGGCGTCGGAAAAACCACGACAACGGCGAATGTCGGCACCGGCCTTGCAAAGCTGGAGAAGAAGGTTGTATTAATTGATACAGATATAGGTTTACGTAATCTTGACGTTGTAATGGGACTGGAAAACAGAATTGTTTACAATCTTGTTGATGTAATTGAGGGTTCCTGTAAGATTAACCAGGCATTCATTAAGGTAAAGGGGTACTCCAATTTTTACCTGCTTCCTTCGGCACAGACGAGAGATAAGACGGCAGTTACTCCGGAGCAGATGAAGAAGCTTACGGATCAGTTAAAGGAAGAGTTTGACTATGTCATCATTGACTGTCCGGCAGGTATTGAGCAGGGGTTCCACAATGCAATTGCCGGAGCTGACAGAGCTCTGGTTGTTACGACTCCGGAGGTTTCCGCTGTTCGTGATGCAGACCGTATTATTGGTCTTTTGGAGGCAAATGAAGTAAAGAAGACACATCTGATTGTGAATCGTCTTCGTATGGATATGGTAAAGCGTGGCGATATGATGTCCAGTGATGATGTTGTTGAAATTCTCGCCATTCCGTTGATTGGTGTTGTTCCGGATGATGAGAACATTGTGGTTTCCACGAATCAGGGTGCACCGCTTGTTGGTAACAATACACTTGCAGGAAAGGCCTATATGAATATCTGTAAGCGCGTTACCGGTGAGGAGGTTCCGTATCTTGATCTTTCAAGTAAGGGCGGATTGTTCAGTCGTTTGTTTAAGAAAAACTAGGGAGGAAGACTATGGGATTATTTGATTTTTTTAATAAAAATAAGGCATCCGGTTCTGTTGCAAAGGATCGTCTGAAGCTTGTACTCGTATCTGACCGTGCCGGATGCTCTCCGGAGATTATGGAGCAGATGAAGAATGACATTATTGCGGTAATCTCTAAGTATATTGAAATTGATATGACCGGTCTTGATATCCAGATTAAGCAGACACAGTCTGATTCGGACAATGGTTCAGTTCCGGCAATTTTTGCCAATATTCCGATTAAGGATATGCGTTCTAAGAATTAAGAGGGTGTTCCATGTTAAAGTATTGGAAACGGTATGATTTCAAAAAATATGGCTGGACCATTCTGTTATGCATTATTATACTCTGTACTCTGGGAATTTATGTACTTTCCAGAGTACAAGGGGAGGATTTCGACATGGTTTCCCGTCAGACGAGAGGACTTGTTGCCGGTTTATTTCTGGCTGTGTTCGTTTCCTTGTTTGATTATCATTTTATCTGTCTGTTTACACCACTGATGTATCTGCTGAATCTGGCACTTTTGTTTATTGTTAAATACGTTGACAGTCTGAATGTTAAGCAGGGTGGTGTTTACCGATGGATTCAAATACCGCACACCGGTATTGTGTTTCAGCCTTCAGAGCTTACAAAGATATTTCTGGTGCTTTGTCTTGCGGTGTTGTTTGACCGGTGTATGAATCGGATGAAGCAGATTTATGTATTTTTGCTTGCGATTGTACTGGTTGGCGGTGGGATTTTACTTGTTTTTCTTCAGCCGGACCTTTCGACAACGGTTGTTATTTGCGTGACGATGGTGGTCATGGTATTTGCATCAGGTCTGACCTATAAGATTCTGATACCGGTTGTTCTGGTCGCGATACCGGTTGCTGCCGGGCTGTTCTGGTATGTTCAGCAGGATTTTCAGGTACTGCTTACCGAGGACCAGCAGACGAGGGTTATGTCGATTTTGCATCCGGATGTTTATACGGACACGATTTATCAGCAGGAGAATTCAGTTCGGGCAATTGCCTCAGGTGGGTTAACCGGTAAATTTTTTTCCGGGGAAAGTACGCTGGGAGCTAAAAACATACCGGTAATCGAAAGTGATTTTATTTTTTCGGGGATGGCAGAAGCATTTGGATTTTTGGGGTCCTGTGCAATCATCCTGATGATTGTTTATATTGCTTTCCGTTGTTTTGTTATCGCAATGAATGCGACAGATTATCTGGGACGCCTGATTGCAATCGGAGTCGGGACAACCTTTATTTTTCAGGCTTTTGTCAATATCGGCGTTGTTACGATGTTACTTCCGAATACAGGCATTCCGCTACCGTTCGTCAGTTATGGTCTGAGTTCTTTGATGTGTAACATGATAGGGGTAGGTATTGTTTTAAACATCGGTATTTATAAGAAAAAAACAAGAAATCAGATTGATCTTGATTTTCTGTCCGATCCGAGGAAAGGAGAACTATGAATATTGGGTTTATTGCACATGATGCGAAAAAGAAGCTGATGCAGAATTTTTGTATTGCATACAAAGGGATTCTGTCACATCACAATCTTTACGCAACCGGTACGACCGGACGGTTGATTGAAGAGGCAACGAATTTGCCGGTGCACAAGTTTCTTGCCGGACATCTTGGCGGAGAACAGCAGATGGGCTCCCAGATTGAGCATAATGAGATGGATATGGTTATTTTTTTACGTGACCCGGTAACACAGAAATCACATGAACCGGACATTAGTATTGCAGTTAAGCTTTGTGATACCTACAATATTCCGGTTGCAACCAATCTTGCGACGGCAGAGCTTTTGATTAAGGGCCTTGAACGCGGAGATCTGGATTGGCGTGAATTATACAAGAATTAGTGTTAGGAGAAGGAACATGCGTCATTGGAAACAGAGGATGTCAGGAATACTTTTGCTTGGCGCAATTGGTGTGTCCGGCTGCGGTTTGGCAGAGGGTGTAAGCTATATTCCTAATTTTGACAGGAATCAGGTCCCGTCTGTTACCACTGCCGCAAATAGGATACAGACGGCAGATACGCTTGCCGGAGCGGCGGAGTATCTGTGTATTCCGAATCGTGCCAGTGTACGGGAGAATACCACGGACCCTGTTGTTCTTTTGTACCGGGTTGATGAGCCTTTTGTGCTATGTGAGGCTGATTCGCTGAAAAGAATTTATCCTGCCAGCGTTACAAAGCTTCTTACGGCATATGTTGCCATAAAGTATGGGAATCTGGACGATACAGTCAGAATCAGCTACAAGGCTTCTCATCTTAACATCAATGGTGCCATGGTGTGTGGCTTTTACGAGGGAGATACACTGTCATTAAAGGATTTGCTGACTGCAATGCTTTTATTTAGCGGTAATGATGCAGCGATTGCAGTTGCTGAGCATATTTCCGGTTCTACAGCGGCTTTTTCTGAGCTCATGAATCAGGAAATACAAAGGCTTGGGGGTATGCATTCGAATTTTGTGAATCCGCATGGCCTTCATGATCCGAATCATTATACGACTGCCTATGATATGTATCTGGTACTAAACGAAATGCTTCAGAACGAGGAGATTCTGTCGATTCTCAGACAGGCCTCCTGTACAATCTATTACAAGGATGCGAGTGGTGTCAAAAAGTCAAAGGTTTTTCAAAATACCAATTGTTTTCTGACAAAAGAGAGAGAGCTTCCTGACGGCATAGCGATACTTGGCGGAAAGACAGGGACGACGACTGCTGCCGGCTGTTGTCTGGTTCAGGCGTTTGTTACGAAAAATGGGAAGCGTTATATTGCAGAGGTTTTCGGTGCAAAGGATTACGACCTGCTTTATGAAAAGATGACAGAGCTGTTAAAGCAGGCACTGGAGGACGATTCAATTTAGAATATAACAGGTCTGCTGCAAAATGCGGCAGACTTTTTCAAGGATAAAACAGAAAGGGGAGGGTGTGTTATGGCAAAGAATAATGTTGTTAAATTCCGTACCAGACGAGAGGTTAACATTGGTCTTGTTATCGCCTTCGGTATATTAATTCTGATGTTGATTCAGCTATACCGGTATTTCACGACTCCGCATCTTTCGGTGTATGAGGTAATGGAAGGTAAGGCGGAGGGTGAATTTATTGCAACAGCCATGATTCTTCGCAATGAGACTGTATATACTACAAAGAATGCAGGATATTTGAATTTTTATTATCGGGAAGGAGCAAGAGTTTCTAAGGGGGCAAAGGTTTATTCGTTAAATGATTCATCAAATCTGAGAGATTTGCTAAGTCTTGATGATGCAAATACGGTTCTTACCCCGGCGGATTTGACTCGTTTGAAATCAGACATTCGGGATTTTTGTATGAATTACAGTGATGTGTCGTTTGAGGATTGCTACCAGATGAAAGAAAATTTTCTGGCAGATTATCTGAGATACCGTGATATTTCTATGCTGGATGCAGTGAACAGTCAGGTTGCCGGTAATGAAAAGAGCTTTTATACAGATTATTCCAGTCAGAGCGGTATGATTACGTACTATTCCGATCGCTATGACGGATACACCATTGCAAGGATGGACGGAACTGAATTTTCCGAAGAAAACCGTTCGATACCTGCACGCAATTCTGTGACAGGCATGGCAGAAAGGGATAGCTTTGCTTATAAGCTTGTGGATGATTTGAACTGGGAGCTTGTGGTTGAACTTTCTAAGGATAATCTTGCAACGCTGATTGCAAATGGGGATACGATACGATTTTCGATTGATAACGAGGATACGATTTATGAAAAAAAGTATGAAACGGTAACAATCGGGACTTCTGTGTATTTGCGGATTCCAATGCAGCGCTTTGTGAAGGATTATCTGCGGTACCGTTTTCTGGAGGTAACGATTTATATTGATGCGGCAACGGGACTGAAGATTCCGAAGACTGCACTTGTGGAGCGGGAGATTTTTCAGATACCGGAACGGTTTATTGTTACCGGCGGAGGAAAGGAAGAGGATGAGCTTGGAATCAGCTTAGAGTATTTTGATTCCGATACCGGAGAAACTGCTTATGAGTTTTATAAAATTGAGCCGTTATTTTATGAAAATGGATATTATTATCTGACGGATGCGGAACCCCTGGCGCAGCGCTATATTGCGGCAC
>CALZBV010000159.1 GCA_945622055.1 uncultured Clostridia bacterium | reverse complement strand
AAAAATGCGACGCAAAAGCGGCGCAGAATATCGCAAAGCGATATTCTTTGTTCTAGGGAATTGCACATTTTCCTAAATTAAGAATATTGTTAAAATCTCTTGTAACCTGTCATAAAATATAGTATAATCAAAATGTTGGGTGTATTGCCACCCATATGCAGATTGACATAATATTAAGGAGGAGCTTAAAAATGGCAGACGGAAACGACTTCAAGGCAAAAGTAACCTCGTTACTTGACACGCCAAACACCACTTCAAGCTATGATAAGGATGACATCGAGAAGAACAAAGTATTATGCATTTTCGCATACCTTTCCTGGCTTGTAATTATCCCGATTCTTGCTGCAAAGGATTCCAAGTTCGCAAAATTCCATTCCAACCAGGGATTAGTTTTATTCCTTGTCAGCTTAGTATGGGGTGTTATTTACGGTGTTCTAGCATTTATCCTGCACTTCATTCCGGTACTTGGCGCAATCCTGATTGCACTGTTAAGTCTTGTTCACCTTGTATACCTTGCACTTATCATTTTAGGTATCGTGAACGTACTGAATGGCGAAGCAAAGGAACTTCCGATCATTGGAAAGATTCGCATTTTAAAGTAATAGAAACCCAAAGTACATAGAAAGCTGCCGCATTGCGGCAGCTTTCTTCGTGATGGCAAAGTTCGCATGAGATTACCGCAGGAAAGCTTGCTTTCTGCTGCTGTACTCACATGCGAACGCGCCCGCGACTGAGTGGCGCAGCCACGAAGTGAGCGGGCCGTGCGAAGCACGTGCGTCTATATTACAAAAGCTTCTCGTCGTAGACGGCTCTGCAGCCTCCGATGAATTTAGGTCTGGTTCTTGCAGCAAGGACAGGAGCTTCACCAATGGTCTTTATGGAAAGACGTACCGGAACCGCAACCTTTTTAAGATGCATGCCGATTAATGTTCCACCAATATCAATGCCGGCGTCTGCTTTGATTTCTTCCAGGGCAACCGGATCTGTAAATATTTTGTAAGCGGCAGTAGCAAAGGAACCGCCGGCCTTCGGCTGTGGAACTACATTTACCGGTTCTGCAAACGGAACCGCAGCACGTTCTATGATGATCGCACGATTCAAATGCTCACAGCACTGTGCAGCAAGATATAATCCGTGCTCCTTTAATACACTGTAAATCGTTTCCACCATTTCAACTGCGACCTCCGGTCTGGAATCAGTACCGATTTTAGAGCCGCACACTTCACTGGTCGAGCAGCCAACGACAACAATCTGTCCCTTTTTTAAGCCGGCAACTTCAATCAGTTCTTCCATTGCCTGTTTGCACTGTTCTTTGATTTCTGACATAGGATTACCTCTTTTCAACAGAATAAAATGACCACCTTTCCATGCGGTCTTATCAGTTATATTTACGTCTCAAGCATAAGTCCTTTTTTCAGCTATGTCAAGGTTTATTTGATGCTTGTTCAAAAATTAGATTCGCATTATTGACAAATAAACGGTACAATCTTATAATGGACATTAGCTGTGTGCGCAACCACGACTAAGGCGCACGAAAGGAGAATCGCGAACGTGAAAAAGTACGGTGTAAATGAGTTAAGAAGAATGTATTTAGAGTTTTTCGAAAGCAAGGAGCATCTTCGTCTGAAGAGTTTTTCCCTGATTCCGCATAACGACAAAAGTCTGTTATTGATTAATTCCGGTATGGCGCCAATGAAGCCTTTCTTTACCGGTCAGGAGATTCCGCCGAAAAAGCGTGTTACTACCTGTCAGAAGTGTATCCGTACCGGAGATATTGAGAATGTTGGTAAAACCGCAAGACACCTGACTTTTTTTGAGATGCTTGGAAACTTTTCCTTTGGTGATTATTTTAAGACCGAAGCAATCCATTGGTCCTGGGAATTCTTAACAGAGCATGTTGGAATGGAGCCGGAGCGTCTGTATCCGTCAATTTACTGTGAGGACGAGGAAGCGTTCCGTATCTGGACAGAGGAAGTAGGTGTTCCGGCAGATCATATAACAAGATTTTACCGTGATGAGAACGGTGACTGCGATAATTTCTGGGAGCATGGTGCAGGTCCGTGTGGTCCATGTTCTGAGATATATTATGACCGTGGTGTAAAGTATGGCTGCGGAAAGCCGGACTGTAAGGTTGGCTGTGACTGTGACCGCTTTATGGAGGTCTGGAACAACGTATTTACCCAGTTTGAGAGTGACGGAAATCACCACTATACCGAGCTTACCCAGAAGAATATTGACACCGGTATGGGTCTGGAGCGTCTTGCCGTTGTTGTACAGGATGTAGATTCCGTGTTTGACATTGATACCATGAAAGCAATCCGCAATAAAGTTTGCGAGATAGCAGGCGTAACCTACATGACGGACAAGAAGAAGGACGAGTCCATTCGTCTGATTACTGACCATATCCGTTCCGTTACCTTTATGACCTCAGACGGTATTATTCCGTCCAATGAGGGTCGCGGTTATGTGCTCCGCAGACTTCTCCGCCGCGCTGCCCGTCACGGAAGACTCCTGGGTATTTCCGGACTGTTCCTCGCAAAGCTTTGTGAGACTGTCATTGCTGAGTCCAAGGACGGTTATCCGGAGTTAGAGGAAAAGAGAGACTATATCTTAAAGGTTCTTACCTTAGAGGAAGAAAAGTTTAATAAAACCATTGACCAGGGACTTATGATTTTATCTGAGATGGAAGAGGCAGCTACCGCAGCAGGCAGTAAGACGCTTTCCGGTGAGGATGCCTTCAGGTTATATGATACCTATGGGTTCCCGATTGATTTAACAGAGGAAATTCTTGAAGAAAAAGGCTTTACTGTTGATATGGAAGGCTTCAAAAAGGCAATGGAGGTTCAGAAGGAAACTGCCAGAAATGCACGTGCCGTAACAAACTATATGGGTGCAGATGCTACGGTTTACGATGAAATCGATGCAAGAGTAACCAGCAGCTTTATCGGCTATGATAAGAGCAGTGCATCCTCAAAAATTTCCGTACTTACGACCGATACAGAGCTGGTGAAGGAAGTTGTGGCAGGTCAGAATGTTACCATTATGAGACACCGTTCTATGCTACGATGGGTGGCCAGATTGCAGACCTCGGTCAGATTACAAAGGGCGATGCTGTATTTACCGTTACCGATACCATTAAGCTGAAGGGAGGCAAAATCGGCCATGTCGGCGTGGTGGAAAGCGGTATGTTTGCCGTGGGCGATACCGTTACCCTTACCATTGACACTGTAAGAAGAGGTGCCATCGGCAAGAACCACAGCGCAACCCACCTGTTACAGGAGGCACTTCGTCAGGTGCTTGGTTCCCACGTAGAGCAGGCAGGTTCTTTGGTAACTCCGGACCGTTTACGTTTTGACTTTACGCATTTCTCCGCCATGACAAAGGAAGAACTTGCAAAGGTAGAAGCAATCGTAAATGAGCAGATAAAATCGAATCTTCCGATTGAGATGAAGGAAATGAACATCGAGGATGCGAAGAAAACCGGTGCAAAAGCACTGTTTGGTGAGAAATACGGCGATGTCGTACGTGTCGTATCCATGGGGGATTTCTCCAAGGAATTCTGTGGCGGTACCCATGTAGGCAATACCGGTGTGATTTCTGCTTTCAAGATTCTTTCCGAATCCGGAATCGCAGCCGGTGTTAGAAGAATTGAAGCGATTACTGCGGACGGTGTATTTGCTTATTACAAGAATGTGGAGGATGAACTCTTTGCTGCTGCAAAGGCTGCAAAGGCGGAGCCTGCCAACCTCTTAAAGAAGATTGAGTCAATGCAGGAGGAATTAAAGGCAGCCCATTCCGAAAATGAAAAGTTAAAGGCCAAGCTTGCAAACGCTTCCCTTGGTGATGTCATGAACAACGTACAGGAGATTAACGGCGTGAAGGTACTCGCCGCAAAGGTGCCGGAGATGGATATGAACGGTATTCGTAATCTTGGCGACAGCTTAAAGGAAAAGCTCGGCGAGGGCGTACTCTTACTTGCTTCCGCATTTGACGGCAAGGTAAACCTGATTGCGATGGCAACCGATGGTGCAATGGCAAAGGGTGCTCACGCAGGCAATCTTATTAAGGAAGTAGCGGCATGTGTCGGCGGTGGCGGCGGTGGCCGTCCGAACATGGCACAGGCAGGCGGTAAGAATCCGGCCGGAATCGATGATGCAATCGCAAAGGCTGCAGAGGTGCTGAAGGGACAGATTAAGTAAACCGAAACCAAATCAAAAAATTTCCAATAAAATAAAAATTCTTATTGACGAATGAGTATTTTATGGTATAATCTATGTAGTGCTATAAAATACCCAAACAGTTGTATATAGGCACAATACACAACTGGAGGGAGGTTAGGTGAGAAAATGTCGAATGTTATCGTAAAAGAGAACGAATCCCTCGACAGCGCTCTCCGCAGATTCAAGAGAAACTGCGCGAAGGCTGGTATTCAGCAGGAGATTCGTAAGAGAGAGCATTACGAGAAGCCGAGCGTAAGACGTAAGAAGAAGTCTGAAGCTGCTCGTAAGCGCAAGTTTAAATAATGTGCTAATAAGAGCCGTATATCCGATGGGTATGCGGCTTCTTTCATTCTTTCTTTTATAAAACTTCACTTTTTGTTAGATAAAACGGGCAGATGTTCTTTCAAAGGGAACGAAATAACGTCTTCCCTATGGAGAATCAGAGGGTATTTTTTTGCCTGAAAATGATATATATAATACGAGAAACATAATCGGAGCAGTGGATGAAACGAAGAAAAGCCGGGAAGGAAAGAAAGAAGGAACTGTACGAGCTGGTAAAATCCGAAAAGAAACTACAGCGTAGAGAATATATGTCTTTTCTGGAACGCATTTCGGAGGCAAGCTCAATGACTGCCGATATTTCCGGGGATTTCTGCATTACTTTAGCCGGACAAAATTGCATGGTAGTCCGAAACTATAGGTCAATTTCCGAATATACCGTTTCCAAAATCCGACTAAAGACCTCACATAACGAGCTTATTGTGGAAGGAGCTGCCTTACAGCTGGAATACTCCATGGAAGAGGAACTGAAAATCCGGGGGAAAATTACCAGAATCGAGTTTCCTTCCGGTACGGAGGGGGCATGAGCAGACATACTTCCATTTTCTCCTCTTATGTTTTCCTTGAAATCCGCGGCCGGCTGCCGGAACGGTTTCTCAACATCTGCAGAAATCGCGGAATTCCGCTCTATGAGGTACAAAGCATAGTTACCTCAATCGGAACCGTATATACAGTCACCATGAAGCTAAAGGATTTCTGGCGTATCCGGCCGATTGCAAGAAAATCAAAATGTATTCTCTTTGTAAAAAAACGTCTTGGAATCCCGTTTTTCCTGAAAAAATACCGGTTTCGTATTGCATTTATCTGCGGCGGAATCTATTGTCTGTGGCTCATCTATCTGCTGTCCTCATACTTGTGGAGCATATCCGTGACCGGTGGTTTTATACATACTGAGGAAGAGCTGCTTGAATACCTGAAGGACCAGCATATTGTCTGTGGGATGAGACACAAAACAATTGACTGCGATAAGCTGGAAAAGCAGCTTCGTATTGATTATCCGGATATCGGCTGGGTATCTGCCGAGCTGAAGGGCACAAAGCTGCTGGTTCGTATTGCGGAAACCGGTGTAGCTGAGCCTGCACCTTCCAAAGAGGTTAAAAGCAATATATGTGCGACTTCCGACGGTATCG
>CALZBV010000158.1 GCA_945622055.1 uncultured Clostridia bacterium | reverse complement strand
CCTGCGCAAATAAATATGCCGTAAACCTTTGTGAAGAATTTGCATCTCCCTTTGCAGAAAGCATCATCGTATTGTCAAACACCATCATCTGTGTTTCTTCATCAAGGCCAAAATACTCCTGATACTCCTTCTGCAGTTCTTCCGTTTCCACACTGCCGACCACGCCGTCAACAATCGCAACAAACAGCATCTCTTCCTTTTTCGGTCTGACAAACGTATACACGATGTAGCCAAGCAGCGCCAGTACCGCCAGAATCAGAAGTGAATTTCGCAGATAATAGCTCTTAAAATGAGTCAACTTTGCAGAAAAACCTTTCAATTCCTTCCAGTTTTCACGTTCTGAGCTTTCCTCGTTCGTATGATAGATAGCGGCCGAGTCATCCAGAACAGTTTTTTTATCCGATACATCCATAGCTTTCACCTCAAATTATGATATAGAAAGTATAACATCTCCGGACAAATAACAAAAGAAAAAAAAACTTAATTTTTTGTAAAATACTTACATTTATTCTTCTTCCGCCTGCGGGAGCTTCTCTCTGAGCTTTAACCACAAAAGACCGGTTATACAGATAGACGAATATGCTCCGCAGATAATGCCTGCCATCAGCGGGAATGCAAACTCACGAATGGAATTTACACCGAAGATTACCAGTGCTGCTACCATAACAAAAGTAGTTAGGGAAGTATAAATATTTCTTGTAAACGTCTGTGCAATACTCTTGTTTACGATATCACGGAAGGTCTCCTTCTTGAGCTGCTCCTTTAAATTCTCACGGATGCGGTCAAACACAACGATAGTTGCATTGATTGAGTAACCTACAATTGTAAGCATACACGCAATAAAGGTATTGCCAACCGAAACCCTTCCGACAGAGTAAATCATCAGCACGATTAATACGTCGTGAATCAGTGCCAGTACCGCACTTGCAGCGAAGGCAAGGTTTGAGAAACGGAACCAGATATAAATCAGCATGCAGACCGTAGCGACCAGCACTGCAACGATTGCATCACGCTTCATCTCACCGCTGACCGTACCGGAAATACTCTGAATCTCAATCTCTGCTTCATTTACGTTATAGCTGTCTACAAGATAATTCGTCAGAGCAGCACGCTTTTCCTCACTAAGCTCCTTTGTCTTTATCATGGCGGCATTAGCGCCATTTACTAGGTTAACCGTTGCTTCTTCCCCAATGGCAGTGCGAACAGCACCCTCCAGCTCAGAAATCGTCGGTTCAACATCTCCCGGGAACGTAACCGTCATTGCGGTACCACCCTTGAAATCAAGACCATACGCAAGAATCTCTCCGGTCGTGAACTTGCCGACCAGCATTCCTGCCACACAGGCAAGAATCAGCATACCGGAAATCAATGCATACTTCTTTCCGTGCTTTGTGAATTCCACCTGCTTGTAGCCTACCACCTGTCCAAAGGACTTTTCATTGTCAAAGCCGAAATCATACAGCGCATATAAGATAAATCTGGTTACTGCAAGTGCCGTAAACATGGATAAAACAATACCAAGAGCAAGCGTTGTTGCAAAGCCCTTAATCGTACCGGAACCAAGCATATAAAGAACAGCTGCTGCAATTAACGTGGTGATGTTACCGTCAACGATTGCAGAAAACGCCTTGGAAAAACCGAGCCTGATTGCAGTACGGACTGTCTTTCCTACACCAATTTCCTCCTGAATACGTGAGAAAATAATAATGTTTGCATCCACTGCCATACCAATGGAAAGAATGATACCTGCAAGACCCGGAAGGGTAAGCGTTACCTCAAGCAGGTTCAGGCAGACTACCATCAGTCCGACATAAATGCAAAGTGCAAGGTCTGCAGCAACACCCGGTACACGGTAACGGAACGCCATAAAGATTAACACGAGCACAAGACCGATAACGGCTGCGGTCAGACTGGTAGAAACGGCTTCCTGACCGAGACTTGCGCCTACCACATTGGAACGGAGCTCACGAAGCTCAAGCGGAAGTGCACCGACACGAATCGTGGTCGCAAGATTATTCGCTTCTTCTGCATCAAACCGACCGGTAATCTGTGCTTTTCCGTCCGTCAGCGCCTGCTGGACAACCGGGGCACTGACTACCTTTCCGTCATAAACTATTGCAATCGCCTCACCGACATGCTTTGCGGTAGCAGTTCCGAACTTTTTGGCACCAACCTCATTCAGGGTAAGCGATACAACATTCTCGGACAACCCCATCTGGTTCGTATAAAAACCGGCCTCGGCACCTGCAATATCCGTACCATCCAGAATGATATCACCCTTCTCACGAATCTCCTCCAGCGTCTTCGTCAGAACATAGCCGGATTCGCTCTCACCGGTTGTAATATTGCCGGTTCCGAGCACGAAGAAAATCTCTCCGACCTTACCCAGCGCCTTTAAGGTCTCCTCGGCATCGGTTGCTCCCGGAATATCAACATTGATTCGGTTTGCACCCTCCTGATATACATTTGCCTCTGTCTGTCCGCTGTCATCTACACGCTTTTGAAGCTTGTAGATCGTATCCTTCATTTCTTCTGCCGTAGGATCTTCTTTTACGGTTTCATATGTAATGCTGACACCTCCGGCCAAATCAAGACCAAGATGTACTCCCTTTACACTTCCTTTTTTGTCCTGACCAACTCCGACAACAGCGACAAACAGGATTGCCGCTCCGACGAAAAGTGTCAGTAACAGTTTTAGTGCACCCTTTGTTTTGTGATTCATGATATACCTCTTTTCTGTTGCTCTTGCGTGGTTTTGTCAAAAGAAGACAAACCCTCGAATTTATAGTATAACACATAGACCACGGAAAAGAAAGAGTTTTTTTCATTTTCCGTTATCACGGACTGCTCCTTCCCGGGTTAGTGTATCATATTGATTGGAAATGTTGAAAACCATATTGCATTTTCATTGATTTTGCGATAGAATTAAATGGTAATGGTTTTCAAAACTACATATAATGTTTCCGTAATCTTTATCATATCGTTATTAAAAGGAGGTACTTATGAGTGCAAATTATATAATTTCCTGTGACACTACTGCCGATCTTCCGGAATCCTATATTCAGGAGCATCACATATTGCTACAACACCTCAGCTATCAGTTCGGGGATGAGATTTTTTCCGGAGAGCACCAGCTTGATCCAAAGGTGTTCTATGCCCGGATGCGAAACGGGGAGATGCCAAAGACCTCGGCAGCAGTTCCGGAGGAAATACGCACCTCCTTTGAACCCTTCCTGAAACAGGGCTTCGATATTTTACACATTGCCTTTTCTTCAGCCTTAAGCTCCTCCTGTCAGAATGCATGCCTTGCGGCAAGAGAGCTTTCCGAAGAATACCCTGACCGTAACATCATTGTCATCGATTCCCTTTCTGCTTCGCTCGGCGAAGGACTCCTTGTCCACTATGCAGTGATGAAAAAAGAAAGCGGAAGCTCCATTGACGAGGTAGCTGACTGGCTGGAACAGAACAAGCTGCACCTTTGTCACCAGTTCACGGTAAATGATTTGTTCCATTTGCACCGTGGCGGACGTGTTTCAAAGGCAACCGCCATCCTCGGCACACTGGCAAACATAAAGCCGGTCCTCCATGTCGACAGCGAAGGCCGTCTGGTGTCCCTCTGTAATGTCCGAAGCCGTAAAAAATCTCTGTTAAAGCTGGTGGAAAATATGGGCGAGCAGATTTCCGGCTACCAAAATGATATCGTTTTTATCAGTCACGGCGATAACGAAGCCGATGCAAACTTTGTGGCGGACGAAATCCGCAAACGCTTTGGAATCAACAACTTTCTGATTCATTATGTCAGCCCGACCATCGGCTCCCATTCCGGTCCGGACACCATCGCTCTTTTCTTTCTCGGAGAAAACCGATAAAGCATCTGCCTGCACCAGGCACACCCTGTAACATAAGCACCCAAAAATAATACAAGAGGGCCCGTTTTTTGGGCCCTCCTTTGTATTGCTTCATTCGTTTGTTTTACTTCATTCGTTTGTTTTACTCCGGATCCTCCACACACTCAGCAAGTGCCTTTTCATAAGAGTATCCGGTGTCACCGACAATCGTAGCCGGACGAAGTTCAAAATATACAACCGCATTTTTCCGAAGATGCAGCTTTACCGTCAATTCTTTGTTCACATTTTCAAAGCGTTCGGTTGTAATCTTCGGCTGTGCACCTGCCTTAAGCAGTGCAAACATTTCCTTCGTCGGCGTTGCCGGTTCCCCGAGGTCATGCCAGAGCTTTAACGGGTTACAGCATTCCTCATCTACTGTCTTTACAATCATTGCATAATCCTTCTGAACCATCGGAAGCGTAATCTCAAAATCCAGCTCCTCTCCGGTCAGCTTTCCGTCCGGATTCCATACACAACCACGATAATTGCCATCCTTGCCTTTTACCACAACGGCATTCTCCGAACGATGCACACAGTTTCCCATCAACTGCTTAAAGAACGCAAACGTCCAAAACGTCGGCTTCGGAACGCCGCCGTTGGAAACCAGACCGAACCCACCGGAAAATGGTGTAAATGCAACCCCATGCTCTTCAAACACATCACCAAACGTCCAGTAGGAATAAGAGGCATGGCAATCTCCAAGTCTGGAAAGCATGTGCGCAACATAGGCTGCATTCAGATTCGTATCGTGAATCGGCGCATTCGGAATATAAGAGGTATTAAATTCTGTAATATGGATATCCATACCCCGAAATTCCGGGAAGCTGTCAATAATCTCTCTGGATTTTTCCAGCACGCCAAACGCATAATCCGGGCGATGCAGATTGATGTAGCCGTAATGACCTTCCCACTTTGGTGCGTAGCTGGTGTAATGATGTCTGGTCACAAAATCAAGCGGCGCCTTATTATCACGGACAAACTCCAAAAACATTCTGAGCCATCTCTCATCATCCACACCGCAAATCGCCGGTCCTCCGACCTGAAATGCCGGATCTACTTCCTTTACCGCAGCAGCCGTAACCTGATACAGCTTAAAATATTCCTGCATATCCGCGTCCTTCCAGAAACCCGGAAGGTTCGGCTCATTCCATACCTCAAGTGGCCAGGTAACTACTTCCTCTCTGCCATAACGTTCCATCAGATGCCGAAGCGTCGTTTGTACAAGTGTCGTCCAGTCCTTATAATCCTTCGGAGGCGTTACATTGCCCTTCCAGTAAAATACCGTCTGGTCACCCGATGCCATGTCCTTCGGCATGAAACCAAGCTCCAGAAACGGACGGATATTTAACTCAAGATAACGGTCCATAATCCGGTCCAGATAGGTAAAGCAATATTCTACATGACGATTGCCCTCCCGGTCCGTAAAATCGTGATAGATCGAAACATCCTCACAAAACAGTCCATGACCACGGATGTGGGAAAATCCGATATTCTCCTGCACATATTTTAACTGCTGCATGTACTCTTCCTGAAGTGCAAGCCCCATACGTCCGGTTCCGACGCAAAAATCCACCGCATTGTTAAACGTTACACGGTCCCCCTCATTTACCCGATACTTAACCTCCATAATCTTCTCCTTTTCTTAAATTTTTTGAAAAAGCCTCTCCGCCTTATTCCTTGTTTATGCAGTATAGCCAAAACCGAGAATCGTAAAACACTTTTCCTCATCTCCGGCCTTCATGCCGATTTCTACCAGATGCTCTTCCGTCGCATCCCCCTCGTATACAATATACGCATTGCAGTGATCCCAGCCAATCTCTCT
>CALZBV010000157.1 GCA_945622055.1 uncultured Clostridia bacterium | reverse complement strand
CGGTGATTGTTCGTATCATTGGTCTGATTTACCGGATTCCGCTTGCCAGAATCATTGGAGATGACGGACTGGGAGCCTATTCCAATGCCTTTGAGGTATATAATATTGCCTTATTGTTATCCACCTACAGTATCCCGACGGCAATATCCAAGCTGATTTCGGAACGTGAGGATAAACGCGAATACAAAAATTCCTACCATATGCTTCAGACCGGTCTCGTGTTTTCAACGTTCATTGGATTTGCTGCTTCCGTACTTCTTTTTTTCGGAGCAGACTTTATTTCAAGGGTTATTTTCAGGGAAGATGATTTAAGCACTGCAATCCCTCTGAGAGTGCTTGCACCGACAATTTTTGTTTTTTCGGTTATGGGCGTTGTGCGCGGTTTCTTCCAGGGAAAGCATACCGTGCTTCCGACCTCCGTTTCGCAGATTATCGAGCAGATTGTCAATGCGGTCGTCAGTGTAGTCGCGGCGAAGCTTTTGATTTATCATTTTAGTGCCTCTCCAAATATTTCTGCATATGGTGCGGCCGGAGGCACGCTCGGTACCTTATGCGGTGCAGGAACAGCGTTTATCTTTCTTCTGTTTCTGTTGCTTGCCTATCGGCCATATCTCCTAAAACGTTTACAAAAAGACCGGATCGGAGCCTACGAGGACCGTGCAGTCCAGCTTCGGCTTCTGGTTTTTACCATGGTTCCGATTGTACTGAACCAGACCGTTTATTCCATCAGCAGTTTTTTGGACGGTGTACTGCTGAATCAGATTTTTTCCTTAAAAGGAATTGACGAGATTACAAGACGCGTATTAATTGGACGATATTCCAGCAAATACCGTCTTATGACGAATGTCCCGATTGCCATTGCTTCCGCAATTGGTATGGCAACCCTTCCGAGTGTGGTGCAGGCGTTTACCTCGAAAAATAAAGAGTTATTAAAGAACCGGATTGCCCAGGCGGTTAAGCTTAACATGCTGATTGCATTTCCGTGTGCCGCAGGTATGGCTGTACTTGCAAGACCGATTATGCAGTTTGTGTTTGGCGACAGCGGAGATGCACTTGATATGACCTCTGCCATGATGTATATCGGAGCAGCATCTATTGTGTTTTTTGCATATTCCACGACGACCAACAGTATTTTGCAGGGAGTAAACAAAATGAAAGTGCCTGTCATTCACGGAGTCATATCCCTTGGGATTTATCTGGTTCTGGATATTATCCTGCTGGCATTTACCCCTGCCGGAATTTATTCCCTGGTCATTGGTAATATGGTCTTTCCATTGATTATCTGTGTATTAAACTGGAGAACCCTGCAGCTTACACTGAACTACCGTCAGGAGCTGGACCGTACCTTTTTCCGGGTTGGCCTTTGCACGGCATTTATGGCAGTTTTTTCCCATCTGGCTTACCAGGGCGTCTACGTTTTGTTAAAGAGCAATACGGCATCGCTCCTTTTTGCGATTGTTGCGGCAATGTTCCTCTATTTTATTCTTTTGGTTGGCTTCCGCGCGGTAACAGAGGACGAGCTGTATGAACTGCCAAAGGGCAGACTTTTCGTCCGTCTTGCAAAAAAACTTCACATAATATAAGATTTTTTACTGTTTTGGTATAACCGGCTTTTTTTTGGAAACACTTTGTTTGGAGGTGATTTTTTGAAAAAAGCATTGTGCTATATCGTAAGCTTACTTGCAATGACAGTTATCTTCGGTCTGTGTTATTATACAAGCTATCAAAGATCATTAAAAGAATTTAACAAAAAAGGTGTGGAACGCGTACAGGATGAAACCATCGACGGACTTTTGGGAACCTCTGAACAGCTCGACTTTTTGAAGGAGCTCTCAACAGAGGAGCAGGAAAAACAACGCTCCGAACAAAACGTCGGTCAGACTGTTAAAAATGACACCTCCATGCAGGAGGTGCCGGTCGCTGTTTCACAAAAGAAAACAATACTGCCAACCGTGGAATATTACGAAGAAACGTATACCTTACCGGAGGAAACACTTACCGTAAGACAAACAATTGCTCCCGGCTTTCTGATCGGAATGACGCGGGAGGAACTGGAAACCTATGTTTCCCGCTATATGCAGAATCTTCCAATCTCGGAATACGAAGCAGGACTCTGCGCCTATGAAATCATGTCTTTTTCGGAAGCAAAGGTTGTACTCCGGAAAAGCTATGATACGCAAAAGGTGCCCTTTAAGTTTTATGTGAATATTTCGGACGGTATGGTCACGGTATATTACAGCGACTTAAAAACCGTATATGAATACACACATATTCCTGCCGTAGATTTACCGGAGGAGCTTCGTTTTTCCCTGATTGACGGAATTTATGTAAAGGACAGGGAAGAGCTCTATTCTTTATTGGAGAGCTTTTCCAGCTGACAAAAGGAGAGTACAATGGCAAACAATCATTATGATGCTATTGTTGTCGGTGGCGGTGCAGCCGGTCTTACAGCAGCCATTTTTGCTGCAAGAGCCGACTGCCGCGTACTGATTTTAGAGCAAAAGGATGTGCTCTGTAAAAAGCTTTATGCAACCGGAAACGGAAAATGCAATTTTACGAATCAATTCTGGAGTGAAGAATATTTCCGTAGCAGTACGCAGGCGGTAGCTTACCAAAGGGTAAACCGTTTTTCCCTCGCGGATACCCTTTCTTTTTTTCGTGAAATCGGAATCTTTCCAAAGGAGCGAAACGGGTATTATTATCCTGCTTCAGAACAGGCCGCTTCCGTAGCAGAAGCTTTGATCCGGGAGGCGGGACACCTCGGAGTACATACAAAAACCCAAAGAAAGGTTACCCGGATTACTCCTGCAAAACCAAAAGGATTTCAGGTTGAATGCGGGGAAGAAACGTTTTTCGCTGATTTTGTAGTCCTTGCCACCGGAGGGATGGCGTCCCCCGTACACGGTTCGGACGGAAGTGGCTATATACTGGCAAAGCAGCTCGGACATACCGTTGTAACACCACTGCCTGCGATTGTTCAGTTAAAGGCCGAAGGAAGCTGTTTTAAGACACTTTCCGGTGTCCGGCTGGAGGGGAGTATCCGCCTTATTACGAAAAACCAGAGCTTTACACAGGCAGGAGAGCTTTTGTTTACTGCCTATGGAATCAGCGGAATTCCGGTTATGCAGGTAAGCCGCTATGCAACCGAGTCATTGTATCAAAAGGAAACGGTTACAGCAGAGCTTGATTTATTTCCGATGCTTTCCTATCAGGAGCTTTGTGAGGAGCTTTCCAGTCGCTTTCAAAGACGGAAAGAGGACACTGCCGAAGAAGCTATGTGCGGGCTTTGCAATCATAAACTAAACTACGTCATTTTAAAAGAATGTGGAATTGACCCCACAAAATCCTGTAGCACCTTCTCTCCGAAGGTTGCCAAAACGGTTGCGTCCAAGCTGAAAAAATTCAGTTTGCGGATTACCGACTCCAACGGCTTTGCCAATGCACAGGCCTGTGCCGGCGGGATTTTGCTCACGGAGCTTACTGAGTACGGTGAATCAAAGAAATTGCCCGGTTTGTTTTTTGTCGGCGAACTCTGCGATGTAGACGGTACCTGTGGAGGATATAATCTGCAATGGGCCTGGAGCAGTGGAGCTCTTTGCGGAACAGAAATCGGAGGTCGTTATGCTTCGAATATTACAGCTAAAGCTAAACCTAAATCATAAAACGGAAGATTTGAAAAAAAAGGCTGCAAAGCTTCTCGGAATACGGGAAGAAGACATCCGAGAGCTTCGTCCGGTCAAGTGTTCTCTGGATGCCAGAAAAAAGGAAGACATTCATTATTCCTATGTTTGTGAAATTGAGCTTTGTAATCCCGGTCTGGAGAATAAACTCTTAAAACGAATCAAGCCACAGCTTTTGATTCGTGCCGAACGCATTCGTTATCAACACGCCGCAACCGGTACGAAACCACTTTTGCATCGCCCGGTTATCATCGGTGCAGGACCTGCCGGTCTTTTCTGTGCATATCGACTTGCACTGGAGGGCTATCAGCCGCTTCTTTTGGAACAGGGTGCGGAGATTACCGAACGTACAAAGGCGGTTGAAAAGTTCTGGAGTACCGGAGAGCTTGATTTATCAACCAATGTGCAGTTTGGAGAAGGCGGTGCAGGTACATTTTCAGACGGAAAACTAAACACAATGGTGAAAGAAACGAGCGGGAGAATCAGCTATATGCTGGAAACCTTCGTTGCATTTGGAGCACCTGCGGAAATCACCTACAAAAACAAGCCACATATCGGGACGGACTGTCTCCGTGATGTGATTACAAACCTAAGGAGGGAAATCTGCCGTCTCGGAGGTGAGGTTCGTTTTCATTCCAAGGTTACGGATTTTTTAATTGAGCAAAACAAAATTACCGGAGTTAAGCTTGAAGAAGAAATCATTCCATGCGAGGTCGTTGTACTGGCCATCGGACACAGTGCAAGAGATACATTTTCCGTATTAAAAAAACATAAAGTACCAATGTCAAAAAAGGCATTTGCGGTCGGCGTCCGGATAGAGCATAAGCAGGAAACCATTGACCGTGCTCAATATGGTACTGCTGCCGGTAAGCTTCCGGCGGCCGATTATAAACTTACCCACACCGCAGCAAACGGCCGAGGCGTATATTCCTTCTGTATGTGTCCGGGCGGCTTTGTCGTAAATGCTTCCTCAGAGGAGGAGCGCCTTACCGTTAACGGTATGAGCAATCACGCACGGAATGAGCGTAATGCAAACAGCGCCTTAATTGTTACGGTAACTCCGGAGGATTTTGGAAACGATACGCAGGATGTTCTGGCCGGTGTCGAATTTCAGCGTCGTCTGGAGCATGCTGCATACGTAGCCGGCAATGGAAAAATTCCGATTCAGCTCTATGGGGACTTGTTAAATCATCGTCCTTCTGTTACAATAGGTGAAATCATACCAAACACGAAGGGACAGTATCAGCTTACTTCTTTGGAGAAATGCCTTCCGGCCTTTATTACGGAGACACTTTTAGAAGGAATTCCTGCCTTTGACCGTAAAATACCGGGCTTTGCGAGTGAAGAGGCTGTTCTTCTCGGCGTAGAGGCAAGGACCTCCTCTCCGGTACGGATTGAACGCGGAGAGGAACTTATGTCTGTCGTTGAAGGACTGTACCCCTGTGGGGAAGGTGCCGGCTATGCCGGTGGAATTACCTCTGCTGCAGTAGACGGCATCCGTGTAAGTGAAAAAATAACCGAGCGATACCGCGCCATGCGATAATGCCGGAAAGGAAGAACAATGAAAAATCGAGAAGCTATCAAAGAAAAAAAACGAATCGTAATAAAAATCGGTTCCTCTTCGTTGACCCACGAAGAAACGGGAAGTCTGAATCTTGAAAAAATGGAAAAGCTGGTTCGTATCCTTACCGATTTACAAAACAGTGGAAAAGAAGTGGTTTTAGTATCCTCCGGTGCAATTGCAGTAGGACGCAAGGTACTCGGAATAAAAGAGAAACCGACCTTGATTTCAGAAAAGCAGGCATGTGCGGCCGTTGGCCAGGCCAGCCTTATGATGGTATACCAGAAGCTTTTTTCCGAGTATCATCAGCCGATTGCACAGATTCTCATGACAAAATATACCATGGTAAACGAAGAAAGCAGAATCAATGCGGAGAATACGTTTGAAAAGCTGAATGAGCTTGGTGTAATTCCGATTGTAAACGAAAATGATACCGTTTCCACCGAAGAAATCAAGGTAGGTGATAACGACACACTTTCTGCAATTGTTG
>CALZBV010000156.1 GCA_945622055.1 uncultured Clostridia bacterium | reverse complement strand
CTAAGCACTCCTTTACATAACCGTAGGCCGGATTCACGCCTCCCATCGTCTCGACAACAATCTGAACCTCCGGGTCCTCCGCAATCTGCTTAAAATCATGAACCAGAACACGCTCCACCGGATCTCCCGGGAATTCACGAAGGTCAAGCACATACTTTACATTAATATCCTTACCGGCGCGTCTTGTGATGTTTTCCTTGTTCAGATTCAGCACCTCAACAACACCACTACCAACCGTACCGTAACCCAAAACCGCAATTTCCATTTTCATTTCCTCCGTTCCTGTTTACCCTATTCTCTACCCAATATTTTTATATAATGAATCCCCCGCAATGCCTCCAGCCGTTCCATCAATACCGTAGCGTCCTCACTCTCCAAAAGAAGCTCAATTGAAATCGTGAGCGAAGCAATCCCTCCGGTCGGAATGGACTGGTGAATGGTCAGAATGTTTGCATGACTCTTTGCCACCTCATTGATTACCAACGACAAAATCCCCGGCTCATCATCCATCTGAAGCATCAAGGTAATGGTGCCTCCGCGAATCTTTTCATGAAACGGTAAAATATCATCCTTGTATTTATAAAACGAGCTTCTGCTGATTCCAACCTGTTCTACCGCTTCCTGCACTGTCAGGACACGTTCCGAATCCAGCAGCCGTTTTGCCTCTACTACCTGTAAAAGCACCTCCGGCAACGCCTTTTTTTTCACAATAAAGTACTTTTCGTCGTCCAAACGATCTCCTCCTTCTTTGTGTTCGTGCTATAAAAACAAGTGTCCGTATCGTGAAGATATGGTAACACATCCCCCTTGAAATTGCAACCCCCAAAATAAACAAATTTACAAACGAATCTGTAGCTTTCCATGTGCAATTTCAGCATGAAAACACATTACCCGGCATTTCCCCCAAAATTGCTGCAAAGCCCCACTGTTTTTTGCGCAAAGAATAAGCCGCAGAACTATCTTTCTCCGTCCTGCGGCTTTGGGTTATCCGACGATTCCGTTCGCCTCTTTTCTGATTTGCTTATCAGCGGGGAAATGTCGTTCCATTACTTCATCTTTGACTTAACATTTTTGATTGCGGCCTGTACCTGATTGTCCTCCTCAAGCGGAACAACCACCTTTGTGCGAAGCTCTTCGTCCAGCTCCACAACCACATCCGGAGTAATACCGGTTCCGTGGATGCACACTCCGTTCGGCGTAAAATATCTGGATACGGTCATCTTTACCGCACTTCCGTCAGAAAGCGGGATAATGCTCTGGACAATACCCTTTCCAAAGCTCTGGGTACCAAGAATCGTAGCAAGACCGTAATCCTGGAGTGCTCCGGAGAAAATCTCGGAAGCACTTGCGCTGTTGCCGTTTACAATAACCGTCATCGGCACAAGGTCAACCTTTCCCTTCTTTGCGCTGATTACTTCCTTATGCTCATATTTGTCAATCGTATAAACAATCGTTCCTTTATCCAGAAACAAATCAAGCATGTCGCTTACCGTAGTCAGAAGACCGCCCGGGTTATCACGAATATCAATAACAAGCCCTTTCATTCCCTGTGCCAGAAGATTCTTATAGGCAGTTTCAAACTGCTGCGTAGTAATGTCATCAAACTCCATGACATAAATATAGCCAATCTCATCTTCAAGCATCTGATAGGAAACCGTTTCTACCTCAATCAAATCTCTGGTCACCGTCATCTCAATGTAACGGCTCTCCGAAGGACGCCATACCTTTAAGCTGACCTGCGTTCCCTGCTCACCCTTCATGTGCTTTACCGCAAGATTAATATCCCAGGTGGAAATATCCTCACCGTCAATCTCCGTCAGAATATCCCCCGGAAGCATTCCTGCATTGTACGCAGGTCCATTCACGAACGGACGTACAATCGTAATTACCTTCGTAGTAGCATTCTGGCTCACCAGCGCACCGATTCCGCAGTAAACGCCTTCTACGGACTCCATCAGCTGGGCGTACTCCTCCTTCGTATAGTAGCAGGAATACGGGTCACCAAGTGCCTCCATCATCCCCTTATACATTCCGTCATAAATTGCTTCCTTGTCTGTTTCCTGCCAGAAGTAGTAATCTACAAGTGACTGAATGTAATTCTTCTTTTCCAAAAAGGATTCATCTGTCGTTGCAGTACCGTTTTCGTTCTTGTTTGCATCCGTTTTTGAGCCTGAGCCCTCCAGCGCACCGACGAGCTGGCCTAAAATGATGCTGGAGCATCCCCCGAAGGAGAACACACAGGTAACACATAATGCCAGCACCAGTAATGCCTTTGGCAGCTTCTTTCTTTTCTTTCCCATTTTATTTCCAGCCTTTCTTATGGTTTCAAATAATCCAGCGGGTCCACCAGTGTTCCGTTAATCTTTATCGTAAAGTGAAGATGCGGCGCCGTCGACCAGCCGGTAGAACCGCATTTCATAATCGTCTGCCCCTGTCGTACATAATCTCCTACAGAAACCAAAAGCTTTGATGCGTGAAGATAGTGCGTTGTGATTCCGTTTCCATGGTCAATTACAATGTGATACCCGTTCATGGCAGACCATTTCGCCGTAATGACTTCGCCGGCCAGCGCTGCAACAATGTCCGCACCGTACGCACCACCAATATCAATACCGCTGTGGTACTCCTTTTTGCCGGTAATCGGACTGGTACGATATCCGAATTTGGAATAAACGTTGTGGTCCGAAGGGAATGGCCAGCGGATATTGTCGAGATTGGTCTCGTCGGTCAGACCGAGCTTTTTCAGTTCCTCCTCCCGGCGTCTGCGTTCCTCTTCTTCCCGCTTTCTGCGCTCCTCTTCTTCTCTTCTCTTCCGTTCCTCTTCTTCGATTCTCTTCCGTTCCTTTTCCTCCAAATCCGCAATCTCAAGCGTCTTGTTCTCGATTTCCTCATAGTATTCGAAATACTGTTCCTCAGAAATTCCGAGCGACTGCGTCAGCTCCTCAACATACTGTGCCTTTGCCATCACGAGCTGATTCAGGCTTTCAATCTGAAGCTGTTGTTTTTCCTTCTCAGCATTTAACATAACCCGCTCATATTCGTACTGCTCTTCCTTTTTCTTTACCGCCTCACAGGAAGCCTCGTAACGTTTTAACAGGCTGTCGTCATAGGCTGCAATCTGTGCCCGGTACTCCACCTGGTTCAGCAAATCCTCCAGGCTGTTTGCACCTGTAAAAATCTCCCAAAAACTGGTTTCACCGTTCTCATACATATATTTTATCCGGGCTTTCATCGTTGCATACTGATTGTTTTTCGTTTCGATTGCCTCACTCAGCTCAATCTCTGTCTCTCTGAGATTCTTATCACAGGCTGCGATGCTTTCTTCCAGTGCGGTCATTTCCAGATATGCATTCGAAAGCTCCTCATCTACCTTTTTGATGTATTCTTCCGTACTTTTTTTATCTGATTGCAGAGCGGCAATTTTATCTGCCATCTCCTGCTTTTTCTTTTCCAGTGCTTCCTTTTCCTGCTTTGCCTTATCAATCGCAGACTGATATGAGCCTGCAGCAAATGTTCGTACTTCCGTACCCGGATTCCAGCCGGATACCGCGATTACAGCCGCCAGTAGGCCGCACAAAATTCTGTTTCTGGTTTTCTTCATCCAACTGCTCCTTTCCCTATCTAGCGCAACCCGATTTTTTTCAACTGTTTACTTGACGTTACAGAGCTTCCAAGCCATCCAATCAGCACACCGATTGCAATCAGCCCCGGTGTCAGGTACTGGAACTCCTGCTTTTCCGTTAAAAATGTAATTGACTGGAACACACTCTGAAACTCTCCGGTCAGATACAAAATCACTCTTGCATAAATCAGATGTAAAATGCCAAGCGGAATCAATGCTCCGCATAAGCCCAGCAGCATTCCCTCAACCATAAACGGAAAACGTACAAAAAAGTCTGTTGCACCGATCAGATTCATAATCGCAATCTCATCACGGCGAACCGAAATCCCCATGGATACCGTTGTATGAATCAGGAACATGGCTACCGCAACCAGCACGGCAATAATGACAACGGAAATCAGGGCAACCACCCGGTTTATACCGCTCAGACTATCTGCCACACTTTCCATCGCATTCACCTGACGCACTCCGTCAAGCGTTTCAATAAACCTGACAAGCACCGGCTGGCCTTCCACCTCACGAAGCATTACACGGAAGGAATCCGAATGCTCCAACGGATTGTCGTCGCCAAAGGTAGCTGCGAGCTCCTCATTAAAATGGTCCTTTTTATAGTTCTCCCACGCTTCCTCGGGTGAGATATAAATTACCTCGGACACTTCAGAGCGCTTTCGGATTTCTTCCCCGATCCACGCTATTTTCTCATCGTCGGCATCCTCATCAAACAATACCGTAATACCGACATTTTGCTCCGCTTCCGATATCATATACCGCACGTTGGTCGTTACAAAGAAAAAAAGACCAAGTAAAAACAGGCTCGCTGCAATCGTTCCGACGGTTGCCAGAGAAAACATTCCATTGTGAAAAATGCTGCGGATGCCCTGCCGTAAACAGTAAAAAAATGTTCTAATACTTCGCATAAACGTACCCGCCTTTTTTTTCGTCCGAAATAATCCTGCCCTTGCGCAGCATGATTACCCGCTTTTGCATACTATCTACCACCTCATGGTTATGCGTAACCACAACCACCGTTGTTCCACGCCGATTTACCTCCTCCAGAAGATGCATTATCTCCCAGGAGGTCTTCGGGTCCAGATTACCGGTCGGCTCATCCGCAAGCAGAATCACCGGATTATTTACAAGCGCCCTTGCAAGCGCAACTCTCTGCTGTTCACCACCGGACATCTCTGCCGGAAACGCCTTATACTTTTCCGTAAGTCCCACCAGGGAAAGCATACGAGGCACGCGCTGTTTTATCTCTGATGGCTTCACCTCCGTTACACGCTGTGCAAACGCCACATTATCATATGCATTCCGGTCCTTTAACAGACGAAAATCCTGAAATACGACGCCTATACTTCTGCGGTACTTGCTCACCTGATACCGGTGCAGTCTGGAAAGCTCACGGCCTGCCACATACACCTTGCCCTTTGTCGGAGCAATCTCGCGTAACATCAGGCGAAGCAGCGTAGACTTTCCGGAGCCGCTATTCCCTACAATAAAAACAAATTCTCCCTTCTCAATGCTGAAGGATATATCATCTAAGGCCGGTATTCCCTTCTGATAGTTTTTGGAAACATGATCGAAATGAATTACCGGGGCCTGAATACTCTGCAAATCCCTATGAAAATCGTATGCCACAGGGCATTTCCTCCTTTCCACCGTACCTTAAAAATCCGTGCTCTCCATGTACTTCATGTACTTTACCACCATAAGTGCCATTTTGAATGTAATGGCATCGTCAAATTTGCGCAGGTCAAGATTTGTCATCTTCTGAAGCTTGTCCAGACGATATACCAATGTATTTCTGTGAATAAACAGCTGTCTTGAGGTTTCCGAAACATTCAGGCTGTTTTCAAAGAACTTGTTAATCGTCACAATCGTTTCTTCATCGAAATCATCCGTCGACTTTCCATCGAAAATCTCGCGGATAAACACCTTGCACATCTGAAGCGGGAGCTGGTAAATCAGTCTGCCGATTCCGAGGTTGGAGTAGGCTACAACGTTGCGGTCACTGTAGAAAATCTTACCCACCTCCAGTGCCATCTTCGCTTCCTTAAACGAACGGGAAACATCACGCAGATCATTTACAATCGTCCCGATGGAAATGCTGACACGTGACAT
>CALZBV010000155.1 GCA_945622055.1 uncultured Clostridia bacterium | reverse complement strand
ACGGTACAGAACGCCGTTCAAAGCCTACCCAGGCAGACATCCCTCGGAAAAACGTAATGCGCTCCGGCATCTGTTTCATGGCTTCCACTACCTTACGGTCCAAAAGCTTGAAATCCGAGGCATTGTCAAAATCAATGCCGGTTGCCCGGTGAATCATTCCATAAAACAGCTTTGCACAAAATCGGTACGCCGCCTTTTCTTTTCCTCTGGATTCCTTGACACCTTCCACTACATCAGCGCCCTCCCTCCAGAGCTTTACAAATTCCGGAATCAGCTCCGGCGGATGTTGAAGGTCCGCATCCATTACAATCACCGCATCCCCTTCGGCAAGATCCAGTCCCGCGCAAAGTGCGGCCTCCTTCCCAAAATTTCTGCTCAGACGAACAGCCGTAACCTGTGGCTTACTTTCTGCAAGTGCAACGAGCCTTTTCCAGGAATCATCCTTGGACCCGTCATCCACCAATACGAGCTCATACGAAAGCTCCGCTTTTTCACAAATCCTTTCCACATAAGTCATAGATGCCTGAATATGCTCACCCTCATTATATACGGGAATCACGATCGAAATCAGTCCCTTTTCCCTGTTTCCCATGTTTCCTCCTCTATTATTCAGCTACATCCTCTTCCGTAATCACGGTTATGTCCTTAATGGACTGGGTTTTATACTGAATAATTCTGTTTGCCTGATTGCTGACCAGGCGTTCAAACATATTACGGATACCACGCGCATTGCCAAATTCTCTTCGACTTGCATCGTTCATGGCATGCAGCCTGACTTTGATTTTATCGACTGCCCCCTCCGTAAAACAAAATCCGGCATCCTCTGCCATCGACTGAAGAATCCGAAGAAGCTCCTCCTCTGTGTAATCTGAGAATTGGATAAACTTATTAAATCTCGAATAAAGACCGGTATTTGCTTTTAAAAACCTCTGCATTTCATCAGTATAACCGGCAACGATAATCACAAGATCATCCCGGTGATCTTCCATCAGCTTTACCAACGTATCAATCGCCTCAGCACCAAAATCGTTCGTACTGTTTTCCGGAGCAAGCGAATATGCCTCATCGATAAAAAGAACCCCACCAAGCGCCCGCTCTACCGTTTCCTTTACCTTAAGTGCCGTCTGTCCGACATACCCGGCAACAAGACCGGAACGGTCCGTTTCCGTGAGCGTTCCTTTACTCAGAATACCAAGCTCCCGGTAAATCCGGGCAACCAGACGTGCCACCGTCGTTTTACCGGTTCCCGGACTTCCCGTAAATACCATGTGATACGACATGTTCATCTGTGGAAGCTTGTATTTTTCACGAAGCTTTTTTACCTTAATCAGATTAATCAGGGAATGAATTTCTTCCTTAACCTCACGAAGACCAATCATCCTGTTTAGTTCCGTAAGCAGACGGTCAATCTCCTCTGAGGACTTCCTTTCCTTATAATCATCGACTGCCGCAAACGCCTCCTCCGCAGACTCCTGTGAAGTCTCAAGGGACTGCAGAAGCTGTGCCTTCTCTTCTTTTTTCTCTTCCCGCATCAATGCAATACTTCCCGAAGCACCCAGTGTTCCGGTATCCTGACGGTAATAATAGTAACGACGCTTATATAGTGCAAAATCATCCTCTGCCGTCCGAAGCATCGCAGCACTGTCAGAAAGATTGCCGGAGCAGAGCTTCTTAAAAATGTACTTCGCGTCCACGGTACGATTCAGTTCCTTAGGATTCGTCAAAAATACCGCAACCTTATCAAAATACCTGCCAATATACCTGGAAACCATCGTATCTTTGGTCTCCTTCAGGTAAGACATGCAAATCAGGATATTCAGAACCGCATCAAAAAAAAGTCCGGTTACTCCAAGATTCTTCTCTCCGTCCCGAAGCGAAAGCAGCTGTAACAAAATCGGCGGAGCTGCCAGAAAATGCTCGGATTTACTGATTGCTTCCGAAAAATTCTGCGTCAGGCAGGCCTCCCGAAGTCCCAGTACATCTGCACCGGTAATTCCGGCGGCAAACATAAGCTCCTCCTTGTTCAGACGCTTACCAAATACCATAAACTGCACCAGAAGAGACTGCACATACAAATCCAGTACCTGTTCCGAGCCAAGATGAAGAATCTCCTCTGCCTTGTCGAAATACCCTTCCTGTGTCAGTTCATTACAGTATTCCGAAAGCACGCGGTAATTATCCGATGCTATCTGATTCAGTTGTTCATTCGTATAACTCTTCTGCATACCGCACTACCCCCGAAAATGCCGACATAATATCACATAATAAGTATACCACAATTTTCCGAAAAGAAAAGCATAATTATATGGATTCTGCCATATCCCGTATCACCTTGTTTGTCTCCTCCGCATACCAAAGCTGATACAATTGTTCGGTTTCTTTCTTTGAAAGCCCCTTTACCGTCTCACTTACCTCCTGCAAAAGCTTTGCATCTGCATAAATATCCCCGATTGCAAATTCCATTTCTCCACTCTGGCGTACACCAAACAAATCGCCCGGTCCCCGAAGTCTTAAATCCTCTCCTGCAATGAAAAAACCATCATTCGATTTGTTCAGTATTTCCAGCCGTTCCATTGTCTCCGGTGCCTCAGAAGAAGAAATCATGATACAATAGGATTCCTCTGCACCTCTTCCCACGCGTCCGCGAAGCTGGTGCAGCTGTGCAAGACCAAAGCGCTCTGCATTTTCGATTAACATTACGGTTGCATTCGGAACATTTACACCGACCTCAATGACCGTCGTGGAGACAAGCACCTGGATTTCTCCTTCTGCAAACCGGTTCATCCGCTCAGTTTTCTCTTTTGCCGGAAGCTTCCCGTGCATATATTCTACCGTAACCGCAGGCCCGAGTGCCTCCCTCAGCTGTTCTGTATAATCAAGAACATTTTCCGCCTCCGTAGTCTCACTGTCCTCTACCATCGCACAGATAACATATGCCTGATTCCCCTTGGCGAGCTGCTTTTGGATAAACCGGTATGCAGTTTCACGGTATCCGGTTCCAACCACACAGTTCCGGATTGGTTTTCTGCCCTTCGGAAGCTCATCCACAACAGAGATGTCCAAATCCCCGTATAAGATGATTGCAAGAGTTCTCGGAATCGGGGTTGCACTCATGACCAGGATATGCGGGTGCTCTCCCTTTTCCGAGAGCAGCTCTCTCTGACGCACTCCGAAACGGTGCTGTTCATCCGTAATGACAAGGCCGAGCTTTTGGTATTCCACTTTTTCCTGAAACAGCGCCTGTGTTCCGATAATCATCCGTGCCTCACCGGATGCGATTTGCGCATATGCCTTTTTCTTCTGTGCTGCCGTCATGGAACCGGTTAACAGCACAGTTTCATACCCAAACGGCTCAAACATGCGCACCGCCTCTGCCATGTGCTGTCTTGCAAGCACTTCCGTCGGTGCCATGAGTGCTGCCTGATATCCGGCTTCCGCTGCCGCAAGCATCGAAAGCAGCGCAAGAACCGTCTTTCCGGAACCAACATCTCCCTGCACCAGACGGGACATTGTTCCACCACCGGCAAGGTCAGCCAGTATCTCACCCCACACTCGTTTTTGTGCTCCGGTAAGCTCGTACGGAAGCCGTTTCAGAAACTCGTTGCATTTCTCCGTTTTTGTCATCGGACAATGGTTCGGTTCCCTGCTTTTTTGCTCTTTATAATGGTCTAAAAGCAGCATAAAACGGAAGAATTCCTCAAAAACCAGTCGTCTTCTTGCCTCTGCTACCGTATCCTTTCCCTTTGGGAAATGAATCTCCGTAAGCGCAAGACGGTGTGAAATCAGGCCGTGCTCCTTTGCTATTTTCGCCGGTAGTTTTTCCGGTTCCGTTTCACATTCCGAAAGTGCTGCCTTTACTGCTTTCGACAGCGTACTGTTATGTAGCCCCTCCGTCAGTCCGTACACCGGCTGGAGTACCGGAAGCAGACGCACGTATTCTTCCCTTTTATACTGTTTTGGCTGTTCCATGCACAAAACACCTTTTTTTCGCACCACTCTTCCGCGGAATAAATGTCTGGTTCCCATTGTCAGTTGATTTTTAAGGTACGGCTGATTGTACCATGTAAGCTTGATTGAACCGGACGGATCCTTCACGATGCAGGTCAGCACCTGAAGATTACGATAACGTGTAACATCAGCACTTTTGATCACGGAACCCTCGATGGTAACCGTTTTTCCTTCCTTCACATCAGCAATTGGAATCGGAAGCTCATAGGTCTCATATGTGCGCGGATAATATTGCAAAAGCTGTCCAACCGTCTCTATGCCAAGCTTTTGCAGAAGCTTTCCTGTTTTCTCACCTATTCCTTTAATCTTTAATACCGAATCTGACTGTCTCATCTTCGCCCCCTGCAGAAATAAGTAATGCCGCACCCTAAAGTGCGGCATCACTTGTATCATTCCCTTCAACAAAATCCGGTTTTTTGCTTACTTTTCAAGATACTTGTCAAGGAAAGCAAACTTAACCTTGATACCAACAGCGCTGAATACAGCCAAAAGTCCGAATGCAACCTTCTCAATAAGGCTTACGAGGTTGCCAAGTACAGAGATGATTGCTCTGATAACACGGAAGAATCCTACCTCATACATCCAGCTGTTTACATCAAATACATTCAGGAAGTTGCTGAGTGCTGCCAGTGCAAGGCTGACCAGCGCAAGTACGATGGAAAGGGATACTGCATATGCAGCGCTTCTTCTCACATCCAGATTGTCCTCACGGATGAGAATGTAGCCGCAAATCAGTGCCATAGCGGTAAATCCCATGTAACCGCTCAGAAATGCAACTGCACTCAATAAACCTACAGAAATACCTAACTTTGTCTTCTCCATTTTATCCTCCTTTTATTTCAACCGCCCATCGGCGCATTGTTCCGAAAAACTGACCTATTCTATAGAGACAACATAATAGTAAATCGGCTGACCACCGGAATGTACTTCGACATCAACGGAATCGTATTTGGCTGAAATACGGTCTGCAATCTCCTGAGCAGCCTCTTCCGTAACCTCTTCACCGAAATACAGGCTGACAAGCTCAGAATCCTCAGAAATCATGCTCTCAACCAGCTCAAAGGTAACCTCTGCAATATCAGAGCCAACGGACATGATGGTCTTATCACCAATACCCATGATATCACCGGTCTTGATTTCCTTGCCATCCATCGAAGTATCACGAACTGCATACGTAACCTGTCCTGTCTTGACATTCTGCATCTCGTCCGTCATTCTCTTCTTATTCTCTTCTGAGGACTTATCCGGCATATAGTTTATCATAGCCGTAATGCCCTGTGGTACGGTCTTAGACGGAATCACAACAATTTCCTTATCCTTCGTCAGGTGCATTGCCTGCTCTGCCGCAAGGATAATGTTGGAATTATTCGGCAAAATAAAGATAGTATCTGCATTTACCCGGGCAATCGCATTTAACATATCCTCTGTTGACGGATTCATCGTCTGTCCACCTTCGATAATGTAATCTACACCGATTCCCTTGAAAATCTCATTCAGACCGGCACCAATGGAAACTGCCACAAAGCCCACCGGTTTTCTCGGCCGCTTTGGCTGCTCTGCCTGTTTCTTTGCCTCGGCCTCAGCACCCTGAATCACGCGCTCGTTATGCTCCTCACGCATATTATCAATCTTCATCTTCGTAAGGGAACCATAGGTAAGCGCCTTCTGAATCGCAAGTCCAGGATCATTCGTGTGAACATGCACCTTGACAATATCATCATCGGATACAACTACGATAGAGTCACCGATGGATTCCAGATAAGCCTTGAATTTCAGTTCTTCCTCCGCATCATATTTCTTCTCTACCATGATGATAAATTCGGTACAGTACCCAAACTTGATATCCGCTGTGGAAATCGAATCATTTGCCGCACCGGTACCGGAAATCTTCGCAGGCTTCGTCTCA
>CALZBV010000154.1 GCA_945622055.1 uncultured Clostridia bacterium | reverse complement strand
CTGCGCCCATCTGACCGGCATCTGCAATAATCTGTGCCTCCATTTCGTGGAACTTCGCATTTAATACCTTATGCGGAACACCACGCCGGCGTAACATATCGCTCAGCTCCTCCGAGGCCTCAATCGTAATCGTACCAACGAGTATCGGCTGTCCTGTTGCATGTGCCTCTTCTATCGCATCCACAATTGCATTCAGCTTTTCCCTGCGGGTTTTATATACCGCATCGTTTAAGTCAATACGTGCAACCGGGCGGTTGGTCGGAATCGCAACAACGTCCATTCCGTAAATCTCACGGAACTCCTTCTCCTCCGTCAGCGCCGTACCGGTCATACCGCTCTTCTTATCGTACTTATTAAAGAAATTCTGGAATGTAATGGTTGCAAGCGTCTTGCTCTCCCGCTTAACCTTTACGTGCTCCTTTGCCTCGATAGCCTGATGGAGACCGTCGGAATAACGACGTCCCGGCATAATACGTCCGGTAAAGTCATCTACAATCAAAACCTCATCGTCTCTTACCACGTAGTCCTTATCTCTTGCCATCAGATAGTGTGCACGAAGAGCAAGGATAATATTATGCTGAATCTCAAGATTCTCCGGATCGGCAAGGTTCTCAATCTGGAAGAACCGCTCTACCTTATGAACACCCTCTTCGGTAAGGTTTACGTTCTTGTCCTTCTCATTTACAATAAAATCGCCGATTTCTTCTGCTTCCTCACCCATCAGAAGATCCATCTTGGAAAGCTCCTTTTCGGTTCCCTTTACAAGCTGTCTGGCTAAAATATCACATGCCTGATACAGACTGGTGGATTTACCGCTCTGTCCGGAAATGATAAGCGGTGTTCTTGCTTCATCGATCAATACCGAGTCAACCTCATCAATAATTGCATAATGAAGTCCTCTCATAACGAGCTGCTCTTTGTAAATTACCCTGTTGTCACGCAGGTAATCGAAACCGAATTCGTTGTTCGTACCATACGTAATATCACAACGATATGCCTCTCTTCGTGCATCATTTTCCATGTTACTGAGAATACAGCCAACCGTCAGTCCAAGGAAACGGAATACCTGTCCCATCCACTCGGAGTCACGGCTTGCGAGGTAATCGTTTACCGTTACAATATGAACGCCTTCCCCATCGAGCGCATTTAAGTATGCCGGCAAAAGCTCTGTCTGCGTCTTACCTTCACCGGTACGCATCTCTACGATACGCCCCTGATGAAGAATAATACCACCGAGAATCTGCACATCATAGTGTCTCTGTCCCAAAACACGCTTTGTTGCTTCCCTAACAACGGCATAAGCCTCCGGAAGAAGCTGATCCTTTGTCTCCCCCTTTGAAAGACGTTCCTTAAACTCGTCCGTCTTTGCAGCAAGTTCTTCGTCCGTCAAACCGGACACTGTATCCTCAAGCTTATTGATCTTATCCAGAATCGGACGAATCATTTTCACTTCTCTTTCGCTGTGCGTACCAAAGATTTTCTGAATTAATCCCATTTGTTTTCTCCTGCTCATACATATAAATATGGTAAACCTATAATATCTTATTGTAACATTTAATTCTAGAATAATCAACCTGTTCCTGTTAATTCTCTGTGAACACTATATGAACAAGACCGCTAACCGCAAAAATAGGAGCCGCCACATAAGCGACGGCTCCCGGGGATGTGAACAAAGCACGTTATCTTTACTTAATTTTCCGGCTCAATGAGTCCGTAGGTGTTACCCTTTCTCTTATAAACAACATTTACTTCGTCCGTCTCTGCATTGCGGAACACAAAGAAGTCATGTCCGAGAAGCTCCATCTGCACACAAGCCTCTTCGATATCCATCGGCTTAATTGCGAACTTCTTGGAACGTACAATCTTAATCTCATCCTCCGAACCGGTGTCTTCCTCTAAAAATACCTGGCTCAGAGCTACTGCGGACTGCTTCTGATCCACAAGCTTATTCTTATACTTTCTAAGCTGACGCTCTAACACTGCCTCTACCAAATCAATGGAAGCATACATATCGGAGCTGACCTGCTCTGCACGGATAATCGTTCCCTTAATCGGAATCGTAACCTCGATACGCTGTCTTTCCTTCTCTACACTCATCGTGATATTTACCTCTGTATCCGGGGTAAAATAACGTTCTAACTTGGATAACTTGTCAATGACTGCTTCCTTTAATGCTGCCGTAACCTCAATATTCTTACCACTTACTGTATAATTCATATGCCTCAGCTCCTTTTATTTTATTTCTGTCTTACAGAAGTGAAGCAGCTCCTTCTCTCCCCTGCTTCTTGAAGAAATTATACCACAGCTTTCCCAAAATAGCAAGTACAACTTATCAAAATCATTTTTATTGTACATATATTTTTTACATTTTTTTAATAATACGTTACTTTTCCCGCAAACTTCCAATTTACTGCCAATTTCATAAAATCACACTCTTTTTTTACAAAAGCAGATGTCAAGAATAACATTTCATTTTTCGACCTTTTTTGTTATTTTATCACAAATTCCAAAACAAACATTCGACCTTGACAGAATCCCAAATAGACAAGAATCGTTGTTCATAACTGTTGATATTGTGGATAACTTCGTTGATAACTTGAAAAATCAAACCTTTTTCCAATGAATTAATGGGGATAACTGAAAAGTTTTCCACAAGTGCTGTTTTCCGTTTTCCTGGGATTACATTTTCAAACGTCGATTTTTGTATAGTTTGCACAAAAGCAGCTTTGTCAATACGTTCCCATATTTTTATTATTTTCGTTATTTTCTGTACAATTTAAGATAATTCCAAACCCAAACATCTTGCTTTACCATGGGAACTGGTAGGGTTCCCGCTCCTGTAATGTATGAAATACATAGCCCTCCTCAGAAAGACGTTCCAGTATCTCCGGCAGAACCTCTGCCGTCAGCTGATTGCAGGGAGAGTCATGCAGAAGAATAATCGGGTTCTCTACGGAATAAACCTGCCGGAATATGTTTTTCTTTATCGATGCTGCGGTTGGGGTTCCAACCGAATCTTCTCCGCTCACATTCCAATCGTAACAAAGAAACCCCCGCTCCGAAAGCTCCTTCTTCAGTTCCTTTCGAATCGGGTTAATGTAACTGCTGCAGCTTCCTCCCGGAAACCGAAAGCATACCGGACACGCCCCAAATAATTCTATAAACTGTTTGGCAAGCGTATTGTAATCCTTTAAAAACGCCTCCTTGGATGCATAGATTTTGTTATAGCAATGCGTCTGTGTATGCATTCCAAGCAGATGCCCCTCAGAAACGGCCCTTTTGGCGTATTCTATTCCGCATTCTGTCAGATTCTCCCCAATCAGAAAAAACGTTGCCTTTGCGTCAAACTGTGCAAGCGTATCCAGTATCTTTCCCGTATTGTGACTCGGTCCGTCATCAAATGTAAGATAAATCACCTTGGAAATCTCTGCATTTTCTTCCTGCTTTCCGGCTTCCATTTTCTCATTTTTCCCCAAAGAATCCCCGCTTCCTTCCTTGTCCTTCTTCTCCTGTCCCCCCGGCGCTGTTCCTTCCCTCCCGGCATGAAGCCACGGGTAGGGATCCTTATCCCTGTCTGCCGGCTCCTCCGCTGCAACAACACCATTGCTTCGCAGCAACGCCAACGATTCCGTATCGCCCCTCCAAACAACAACGCCCGATTGTCCGACCCCCACCGGCTCACTCTTTTTTTCGTCCCCGGCCACCGCCAGTCCCGCAAGAAATAACGCAACCGCTATTACCGCACCGTATATCAAAATTCTTCCCTGCTCTGAATTCAGCTTTAACATAAAAAATCCCACAGCGACTTTTAGTTTATCCTATGCGCTGTGGGATTGTCTTCTGAACTTAATGTTATTTAATTGTCTTTCCAGATATCATCGTCTTCTATCTTTGAGGTAAATCTTACCTTTCGTTCAAGGTTTCTGGCTTCTTCACGCTCCATACGCTCTTTCTTTTTCAGAAAAGCCTCTGCACGGAACTGCTCTGCAAACCGGTAAATCATAAACAGCCAGAAGAGGCCGGCAGCAATAACAACATACGTCCAGTTCGTTTTTCTCCCTGCTTCCTCTTCTATATCAAGCAGGCGAACCTCCACCTTCAGGTTCGTATTCTGCAGCGTCATCGGAACCGGCTCCTCCGGACGTTCCCTCGTAATCACCATGGAAATATCGTTTTTGGCATCCTCCGTGAGCTCATACACCCTTCCCAGAAACGTATATTTTTCCGATGGCTTAAACGCTTCTGAATCCTTTAAGGACCTGAAATAATAAGGCTTCGCCTTATAAAAACCATCATCCTCCGTGTAGGCAGACACATAAATGTATTCCTCCCTGCCATACAGCTTTAACGCCTGGTACTCCAGAATTTTCCCGTACGGTACGCCTCCGTAATAGTAACCGGAATAAATGCTGTCGTATACAACCGAAACAATCTCCCCGGGACGAAGCTCTGCGGAACCGAGCTCTGTAATCTGGACCGGTTCCTGCATTTTTTTATAATCCTCCGATATCCTCTGCAAACGAAGAAAACACCAGACAAACAATGTCCCGGCAAGAATAACCCATACAAACCTTTTCGTCTTTGCTCCCATATCTTTCCTTCTCCCAAAACCCAAAAACAGCTTACATTTCCTTCAGATATGTCTCATAGCCGACGGACTCGATTTTATCCTTCTTCTTCTCCACCCCGGCCCTGAGTTCATCTTTGTAGGCCTCAATCTTCGCAAGAAGTGCCTCATCCGAAACCGCAAGCATCTTTGCTGCCAGAATACCTGCATTCTGGGCTCCGTCAATTGCAACGGTTGCAACCGGAATCCCGGACGGCATCTGTACGATAGAATACAGGGAATCCACACCGCTGAGCGTCTTTGTATGAATCGGAACGCCGATAACCGGAAGCGGGAAGATGGCTGCACACATACCCGGAAGATGTGCTGCACCGCCGGCACCCGCAATAATTACCTTAAACCCTTTTTCCTTTGCAGTTTTTGCGTAATCAAAGAAAATATCCGGCATACGATGTGCGGAAATAATCGTTACCTCGTAAGAAATTCCGAACTTATCCAGCATCTGTGCCGCCTTGCTCATGATTGGCAGATCCGAATCACTGCCCATTACAATACCAACCTGTGCCATACTTATCTCCTTTATTCAAATAAATAGTTCAAGTAAACCCACTTCATCCTACCATATTTTTCCCAAAAAAGCAAGCTGATAGTAGTTTGCCGCATAATGCACGACGCTTCCCTGTGTCGGTTAAAATCGTATACTAACCGTCTTATCCGCCGGCTCTTTGGGTTATCCGTTAATCCTCCAGAGCCTCGTTTAAAAGCTCAGTCCCCGGAAGCACAAACCGTCCGTCCCTGATAATCGGAATTGTTGTCCCATCCGGCCGAATTGCCGTAATCTCACCGAGCTCGGAATACGGAATCGTAATGTCGGTATGGCACTGGAAGTATGCCTTCTCCGGATTGGTACTCCGAAGTGCGGAGCACTCATTTTCACGTGCCACAATCTCTTTTCCGTCCGGGTTATACACCTTATGTTCCTCACTGTGCGAATAACAGGTATCGCCAATGGCAAAGTGCGGACCGGTCTTTTCCGCAATCAGAATCGGAAGCACCTCGGTAATTCCAAACTTCTTTCCCATGGTGTAGGCGATCGTATTCGTTCCGATGGCAAACTCGCCAAGCGGCAGCCAGTCGTGATTTTTCAGGAGATTTTCATGAATAAATTTCTTATTCTCTTCTTCCTTTTCATAATTTGCGCAGCTGTATTCCGTCGTCCTGCCGTCCTTGAAAACAATCTCGAGATTCTTATATTCCGTGCTTCCGAGGAACACACTCGTTACATGCAGCACTCCGTTCGTTCCGGCAAGCACCGGTGAAGTAAACACCTCCCCTGCCGGAATATTCACATCAGC
>CALZBV010000153.1 GCA_945622055.1 uncultured Clostridia bacterium | reverse complement strand
GGAGTAACCCTCGACGAGGTTTTGTATTATATTTGGCGCGGACAGCCGGTGCTTGTGCTTAGTGAACAGAAGGAAGCCGTAGTTCTTATTGCATATTCCGCAAAGGAGGTTACGTATTACGACCCTGCAAAGGGAAAACGGATCCGTCAGGAAAAGGATACGGTGGAGAAGCAGTTTTTCAATGGAAAAAGCTATTATTTTTGTTTTTTGCCGGAATAATAGGGAGTAAAAAATAAGGAATTTGATGGTGGAGGGGAAGAGAGCCTTCCACGAAAAGGAGGAGAAGATGAAGGTTATTTCTGCAGTAGTTCCATGTTATAATTCGGAGGGCTATATGGAGCGGGCAATCCGGTCGTTGTTGTCCGGTGGAGAGGACATGGAGATTATCATTGTCGATGACGGGTCCTCGGACAGGACGCTTGAGATTGCAAAGAGGTTTGAGGAAGAATATCCGGGGATTGTAAAGGCGGTACATAAGGAAAATGGCGGACACGGAGACGCCGTGATGACCGGTCTGATGCATGCAGAGGGTTTGTATTTCAAGGTGCTTGACAGTGATGACTGGGTTAAGGAAAAGGCTCTTTCCCAGGTGCTTGATAAGCTGCGTGAGCTTGTAAAGCTCGGAACGGCACCGGACATGATGATAGCAAATTATGTGTATGAAAAGGTTGGGGAGACGAAGAAGAAGGTAATCCAGTACCGCAGTGCACTTCCGCAGGACCGTATTTTTACCTGGGCGGATACCGGGCATTTCCGCCAGGGTCAGTACATACTGATGCATAGCGTGATTTACCGCACAAGCCTGCTTCGTCAGTGTGGATTATCCCTGCCGAAGCACACCTTCTATGTGGATAACATTTTTGTGTATCAGCCGCTTCCGTCGGTAGAAACGATGTATTATATGGATGTGAATCTGTATCGTTACTTCATCGGCCGTGACGACCAGTCGGTTACCGAGGAGAACATGATAAAAAGGATCGACCAGCAGCTGCGGGTTACCAAGCTGATGATTGAGGCTCATGATTTGTGGAAAATCAAGGAAAAACGTCTCAGAAATTATATGATAAAGTATCTGGGAATCATGATGACGATTTCCTCCATTTACCTGTTAAAGAGCGGTACGGAGGAGAATCTGGAAAAGAAGCAGGATCTTTGGGAATACCTGAAGGCCTATGACAAAAAGCTGTACCGTAAAATCAGCATGACCATTCTCGGAACGTCCAGCAAGGCGGATACCAAGGCTGGTCAGGGCATCTTTAAGATTGGTTACGCGATTGCCAGAAAAATATTTAAGTTTAATTAGCCGGTTTCTTCTTCCGGTAGTACGCCGGAAGAAGAAGGACAAACATAAGAAGTGCTGCGACAACGTCAATCACGGAGTGCTGCTTGATGAACAGCGTGGAAAGGCAGACCAGAACGGAGAGTACCAGAAGGGAGCCGCAAAGGACCTTCTTTTTTCGAAATACTTCGGAATGAAAGAAGGCAAAGCAGACAGCGACCGAGTTGAACACATGAATGCTCGGACATACATTGGTCTGGGTGTCGAGCTTATGCAGCTTGGAGAGTAAGGTAATCGCAAGGTTTTCCCTGCCCAGTGAGGAAAGGTCCGGCCGGATGGAGAGCCCGTTCGGAAATACGAAGCTGACAAACAGGAAGATACTCATTCCGGTAATCAGCATTTTTGCAAGGCGGAAGTATTCGTCCTTGTCATAAAGGATGAAGGCCAGAACCCCGAGGGCAATGTAGGGAAACCAGAGAATATAAGGGAATACGAACCATTCGACAAAGGGAATCATATGATCCAGTTCACAGCCAATGATATGGTAGGAGTCGGTAACTAAGTGTTCGACCCAAAAAAACAGGATTAGATAAATCGGCATATAGCCTAATATCAAAAAAGCATGCCGGTAGGTATGTAAAATTTTTTTCATGACGGTTCCTCTTACAAATTAATAGAAATTGTTC
Source organism: uncultured Clostridia bacterium (assembly GCA_945622055.1). Classification (GTDB taxonomy): domain Bacteria; phylum Bacillota; class Clostridia; order Lachnospirales; family Lachnospiraceae; genus SIG307. The sequence continues at coordinate 3,976 of CALZBV010000153.1, read as the reverse complement.
TAAGTTTAGCACATTTTGCAAAAGTATACAAGGAAAAGAACGGGGAAATTTGTTAATTTATCTTTAAGGTTTTGCAAAAGAAAAACAAACAGAGGGAAAGGAGAGTCGTATGGGCAAGAGAGTGTTTTTGGTAGTACTGGACAGTGTTGGAGTTGGCGCGCTTCCGGATGCAGCCGATTACGGCGATGCAGGAAGCAATACGGTACTTGCGGCCGCAAAAGCAGAGGGCTTTCATATGCCGAATATGGAGAAGCTCGGATTTTTTGACATTGAGGGAATCCGGAGCTTAAAAAGGACCACGGATCAGCCACAGGGAGGCTACGGACGTCTGATGGAGCAGTCAAAGGGGAAGGATACCACGATTGGCCACTGGGAGATAGCCGGTGTGATTTCCGAAAAACCGCTTCCGACCTTCCCGCATGGCTTTCCAAAGGAGCTGCTGGATGAGCTGTCGGCGCGTACCGGACGTAAGATTCTTTGCAACAGACCATATTCCGGTACGGAGGTTATCCGGGACTTCGGAGAGGAGCACTGTAAAACAGGGGCACTGATTGTATACACCTCGGCAGACAGTGTACTTCAGATTGCGGCACATGAAGAGGTTGTGCCGGTTGCGGAGCTTTATCGTTACTGTGAGATTGCACGGGAGCTTTGTGTGGGTGAGTATGGCGTAGGCCGTATTATTGCACGTCCGTTTGAAGGGGAGCATCCTTATGTGAGAACGCCGCGCCGCCACGACTATTCGCTTGTTCCGCCGAAGAAAACGATGTTAAATGTTCTTTCGGAGCAGGGCTTTGATGTGCTTGCTGTCGGAAAGATTAACGATATTTTTGCGGGCAGCGGTATTACGGAAGCAGTGAGAACCTCCGGAAACGAAGAAGGGATTGAGCGCCTGCTCGAATACGAGGACCGGGATTTTAACGGGCTTTGTTTTGTAAATCTGGTTGATTTTGATATGAAGTACGGCCATCGAAATGACATACAGGGGTATGGAACGGCGTTGTCCTATTTTGACGATAAGCTTCCGCAGATACTCGGAAAGCTCCGGGAAGGTGATTTGCTTTTGATTACGGCAGACCATGGCTGTGACCCGGCGACGTCATCTACAGACCATTCCAGAGAATATACACCGCTTGTGGCAGCCGGACCTTCGGTCGTTCCGGGGGCTGCAATCGGGACGAGAGCCTGCTTTTCGGATACCGGAGCTACGGTGCTGGACTGGCTTTCTGTAAAGGGAGATATTGCCGGAAGCTCTTATCTGCCGGAATTGCTGGGAAAACACGGCAATTCCTGAAGCAGTGTTTTCATAGAAAATGGAAAAGAAGGAAAGAGTATCCCTTGCACTTCCAAAAGGGATGCGTTACAATGAGAGATAGGAAGGAGGCGTCCGCATGACCAAAAAGGGAAGATGGATAAGAAAGAAAAAGGACGGAAAAGCTTTATTTTTGGTCAGTCTGGTTTTGGTGGGCTGCCTCGGTACAATCGCCTGCAAGAGTGAGCCGGCCAGTAGTCAGGTAACGAAGGCTCCAACGCTTGCACCGACACCGACGAAAAAACCACAGGAAATGACACCAACAGTCACTTTGGGGGTGGAACAGCCGACGGTTACGCCAAAGCTTACCGGAAGCCCTAAGCTATCCCCGACAACGTCGGAGGGTTTGCTTACCCGGATACCGGTTCCGACCAAAGCGCCGGAAACAACAACCGGTGTGACACCAACGGAAAAGCCGGTACCAACCGGGTCACCGACACCGGCTCCGACGCCGGAACAGACTGCTACGCCGTCACCGACGCCGGTTATTGAGCCTCCATTATCGCCAACACCGACGGAGGCACCGGCCCCGACAGAGCTTCCGACGCCGACCCTGGAACCGGAGCCTACCGAAGCTCCGGTTGCGACACCGTCTCCGGTGGCAGAGAAACCGGTTGATTTTGAGGCTCTTTTACAACATGGCTTTCAGTATACGGAGGATTTTTTCGGAGAAAAAGAGATTTACTTTTCGGGTGTCTTTTTAAATGCTGCAACAGAGTCCGGGAAGGGGATGTATCGTTGCGAATACCGCGCCAATGACTCCACGGCGGTATTCGTGCTTTGCGGACGGGAGGCATCCGGTCTGTCTGCGCTTATGGAACAGCTGGAGGCGCAGGGTGCGGAGTTTGTTTTTTATGAACAGAACGGAATCGGTTATCGTTACCGGACGGGGGAACGTCTGGTAAGCGGAAGAATTTATGCCTGCAGCAATAACGCTGTGATGCAGATAGAATTACAAAGTGACACGGAAGATGAGCTGCAAAGTCTTGTCTTTTATGTGAGATAGGAGGAACCATGCAGGAAAAGCTGGAACGGATCATGAGACGTATTTACGTGCTGCTTTCCAATTGTAAGGAAAGTGCGTATTCATCAGAGGATCTGATTGTACCGAGAACACGTCTGTTTTCTCTTCTGGAGGAGCTGAATTATGCGGTGTATGAGATGATGGAACAGTATGAAGCAACGGCAGCCTCCAGAGAACGTGCGGTTGCCGAGCAGGAACGGAAGATGGCGCAGATTAAGGAGGACGCCCAGAGCCGGGCGGAGGATACCTATGCTGCTTCACTGCTTTGCGCACGGGATATGCTTCTTGAGATGCAGCACATTTCGGAACGGCTTTGTCAGAATGTTCGTAAGGAATATGATGAGGTACTAAAGACATATGATGACCGGATGCGTTTTCTGCATGAAAATGAAGAGAGTACAATGGAACAGCTGCGCATGATGAACGATTCGAAAAAGTATCTTCGTCTGATTGAACAGCAGAACAAGGAAAAGGAAGAGACATACGAGCTTACCGAGGAAGAGAAAAAGGCCCGGGAGGAGCGTGCGGCAGAGCTAAAGGAAATTGCTGCGGCAGAGGCGGCAACGGAGTTTAACCGGAAGCTTTCTGCACCGATTGTTGTACAGGTCAATGAGCAGCCAAAGGTTCCGGAAGGCTTTGAGCGGAACAAATCCAAAAAGAAGAAATATACGCCGAGTGCTTCCTTAGAGGAAACAACGGTGGAAGGTGAGGGCGTTGTGGATCCGAAGCTTATGGATGGCGACAGCCTGGATAAGGAATATTTTGACTGGAAGGAGGACCAGGGAGGCGAAGGTGAGAATAAAAAGGGAAAGAAGCTGAAGAAGCTGTTTGGCAAGAAATAGATAAGGAGAAGGAGTTTATCAAGAAGCATTTTAACAGTATCACGTTTGAGAATGAGCTGAAGCCGGATTATATTTTAGACCGGGAGGCAAGTAAGGCGGCCGGGGATCTGGTGGTAAGATTTACACCGGCGACAGAGCAGATGCTGAAATGGTGTCAGGATAACAACATGGCTGTTCGCGGTCATACCCTTATCTGGCACAGCCAGACACCGCAGTGGATTTTCTATGATACCTTTGATGAGTCCGGCAAGCTGGTGGATCGGGATACGATGCTTGCACGTATGGAAAGCTACATACGCCAGGTTTTTGCTTTGATTGAGGAAAAGGGCTATACGGACCTTTTTTATGCGTATGATGTAGTCAACGAAGCGTGGATGGAGGACGGTACAAAGCGTCAGAGCAACTGGCTTGCTACGATTGGAGAGGACTACCTGTGGCAGGCATTTTACTTTGCAGACAAGTATGCACCGGAATCAATTGATTTGTTCTACAATGACTACAATGAACAGTATAAGACAGAAACTCTGTACGATTTTGCACAGACTCTCGTGGATGATGACGGAAATTATCTGATTGACGGCATCGGCTTCCAGGCGCATCTGTATACAAAGGACGATCTGGATGCTTATTTTGCAACTGTGGACAAAATTGCTTCGCTCGGACTTAAGGTTAATCTGACAGAGCTGGATGTGTGTCTTGGCAGATATCAGGCAATTGACTATGCAACGGACAAGAACAAGAAAATCCAGGGACAGTTCTACTACAACCTGATTTCCGGACTGATGGAGAGAGTCAGTG
>CALZBV010000152.1 GCA_945622055.1 uncultured Clostridia bacterium | reverse complement strand
TACGGGATATCTTGGAAAGGAAGCCTTCAACGGATGCAGCTCCCTGATTCTTTCTTCTCTTGACTTTACAGGAAGAAAGGTAAATATAAATGCATTCCGTGAGGTAACGATTAATGAGCTGAAGCTTTCCGGAAATAGCTTCGAGTGCATGCGTTATACGAACTGGGGTGATGTATATACCCAGTGGGGCGGAGCAACGGTAAAAAATATCGTGATTACAGAGGATGTTACCGAGATTCCGGACTATGCATTTGAATTTGTTACGAGCGTGGTTGAAATCCGGGTTCCGGCTACGGTAACGAAGATCGGCAAGGAAGCCTTCGGTAACTGTACGGGGCTTAGAAAGATACACCTGCCGGCCGGTCTTAAGAACATTGATTCCAGTGCAATGAAGAACTGTACGGATGTTGTTGTTTATGCTCCGGAAGGATCTGTAGCAAAGAAGTTTGCGGATGAGCAGGGCTTCTTCTTCCGCAACGAGGAAGAGGATGCTGCAGAGACTGAGGGAACGGAAGGGGAAACCGAGACCGAGGGAGAAGCTGAGGAATAGGCAGATTCCCATGCCGGTTTTGCAGAAAAGCGAATGAATTAAATTTTATGATTGACCGCCGGGCAAAGAAACCTGCCTGGCGGTCAATTTTATGCCAGACATTGCAGTGCGATGTTTACAGTCTGCTCATCGATGCCGTCTGCAAGAAGGTCTTCCTTTGTTGCCCCCTGTTTCAGCAGACGAATGGCAGAGGCGAGTTTCTCGATGCCTTTTTGGAGCCCCTTTTCCATTCCTTTTTGGATGGCTCTTTCTTCTACCAAATCACTAAGATTGCACAATTCTGTCACCTCCCTGTCGAATTCTTCTGTTGTTTTTATGCCAAACTGTTCTTTTAACTGTTGTATTTTTTCAGAGGGCTTCATTGTGTGTGAGAAGATAATCCGCAATAAACGAATCAGGTCGCTGCCACCGGTGGTATTATCGTTCCCCAAACGGATAACAACCGTTGACAACAGATCGTAGCGGGCCTTTCCCTGAAAAATACCATAGATCAAGTGCTTTGCCTGTATTATACTATGCGGATTTCAGCAACGCAAGAGATAAAAAGTGACAAAAATTCTGCGAAAAATTGGGCAGGATGCATGAAGCCTGCGAATTGGAAATAAGGCTGAAAAAAAGGGGCGGACGCAAAATCTGCCTGCGAAAAAAGCCGAAAGACTGAGTTTCGGGCCTTTCCCATGAATTACCTGAGGGGGGAATAGAAAAGATAGTTGCTTTTTTTTATACAGGGTGCTATACTGTAAGGTAGCGCAGTGCGGATTGGTGCGAATAGAAATATCCTGGGAGAGATAGAATGGACGGATTTATCGATTTACATTGTCATGTGCTTCCGGGGCTGGACGATGGTGCGCAGACGATGGAGGAGAGCTTAACGATGCTCCGACAGGCGGAAAAAGCCGGGTTTTCCGGGCTGATTATGACACCGCATCATCATATACGCCGCGGAATGGCATCGCCGGAGCAGATAAAAGCTGCACTCGCCGCGATGCAGGAACATATTGATGCAGAAGGGCTTTCGCTTCGGCTATATCCGGGAAATGAGCTTTACTATGCGCATAATTCGGTAGAGAAGCTGTCAAGGGGAGAGGTACTGACGCTCGCCGGTTCGAGCTATGTACTGACGGAGTTTTCCTTTGGAGCTACATTCCAGGAGATACGGCAGGGACTTTTGGAGCTTTCGCAGGCAGGGTATTATCCGGTGCTTGCGCACATTGAGCGGTACGAATGCATGACAGATGCACCGCAGCTATGTGGAGAGCTGTATGACATGGGGGTATATATTCAGGTCAATGCAGGGAGCTTTCTGGGGGACGCCGGGAGGAAGCCGAAGAAGCTGGTAAGCATGCTGCTAAAGGAAGATTTGATTCACTTTGTGGGAACTGATGCACACGATACGAAGAAACGCTCACCTGAGATAGAGCGCTGTGTAAAGTATATCAAAAAGAAAGCCGGAGAAGAGACGGTTGAGCGCCTGCTCCGGAAGAATGCGCAGGCCGTACTGGAAAATAGGGTAATTTAGCTCTAAGATTATGCTGCGGGCATAAGACAGCAGAGGGCACTTGTGCTATTATTACAAGAAGGAGATTTCAGAACAATGGATGGAATGCAGGAGCAATACCGCGCGGGCATGGGGAACCGTGCCGCTGAAGAAAACGAGATTGACCTGATGGAGCTTGCGAGAGTATATCTTTCAAAATGGTATTGGATTTTACTGGCAGCTGTAGTGCTTGGTGCAGCTGCGTTTGGATATTTTAAGTTTTTTGTAGACCCGACGTATGAGTCGAAGACGCAGATCTACGTTGTGGGACAGTCACAGGGCGGCGGTTCCATAACGTATGCAGACCTGCAGCTCGGTTCCCAGCTCGGAAAAGACTACGTAGTACTCGTGAAGAGCCGTTCGGTCATTGAACGTGTGATTTCGGAGATGGGTCTGAATACGACATATAAGAAGTTTTTGGGCAGGCTTGAGGTGTCCGTTGTTTCTGACAGCCGTATGATGTCGATTTCCTATACGGACACGGACCCGCAGCGTGCAAAGCAGGTGGCGGACAAGATTCGTGAGGTAGTCTGCGAGCGTATCCAGGAGGTTATGAAGGTAGAGAGCGTACAGGTGGTCGATGACGCGAATCTGCCGCAGGAGCCTGTCGGACCGCGGAAGCTTCGTAATTCCGTACTTGCGGCCCTGGTGGGAGCCATCCTTGTTATGGGTATCCTGACGGTACAGTTCCTGCTCGATGACCGGATTAAGACCGCAGAGGATGTGGAGAAGTATCTGGGGCTCAGTGTACTTGGCTCCATTCCGTTGAATTCTGCAGTGAAGAAGGACAAGAGGGGCAAGGCATTCAGAAAGACGAAGAAATAGTGCCTAAGAAAGGGTTGACATCATGCAAAAGGAAAAGATGAACGGTCGCAGGACCATTGAGATAGGAAAACCGGAGGAGCTGGACTACTATACCAATGAGGCATTTAAGGCGCTTCGTACGAATGTGCTTTTCTCCGGCGCGGAGGTAAAGGTCATTACACTGACCAGCTGTACGCCAAACGAAGGAAAGACGAGTGTGTCGTTCCAGCTTGCAATATCGCTTGCGGAAAGCGGCAAAAACGTTGTATTTATTGACGCAGACCTTCGTAAGTCTGTGATGGCAGGGCGTTACAAGATGAGCTCGATGCAGCAGGGGCTGACGCATTACCTGTCCGGTCAGGCAGAGCAGGAGGATGTGGTTTACAGTACTTCGATTGAGCGTCTGACCTACGTTCCGACCGGTCCGGTGCCGCCGAATCCGTCGGAGCTTCTGGGAAGCAGCCGGATGCAGCAGCTGGTGGAACGGCTCCGTGAGGAGGCGGACTATATCATCATCGATGCACCGCCGCTTGGCAGTGTCGTGGATGCTGCGGTTATTGCGAAGGTTTGTGACGGCATCATTCTGGTTCTCCAGGCGAATGCAATCAGCTACCATTTTGCACAGAACATCAAAAAGCAGCTGCAGGCAACGGGTTGCCGTATTCTGGGTACGGTGCTGAACAAGGTGGATCTTCGTAAGGGTGGTACGTATGGCAAGTATTACGGAAAGTACTACGGAAAATACGAAAAATATGAGAACCCGGACGGCAAAGCTTCATCCGGCAGATAATATGACAACATAGGAATGAAAGGTACGGTGGTTAAGGTGAAGAAGAGTGGAATACATGACAAGGAGTTGCTCATACGGCAGCTGTTTCTGCTCTGTGTGGATGCGGTGTCGGTACTGACAGCAGCTTTTGCGGCACTTTTTCTTCGCTTCGACCTTTCTTTACAAAAGATACAGGAGCCTTATCTGGAGCAGGTGTGGAAGATGCTTCCGGCAGGGATTTTGTGTGTGCTGGTTACCTACTGGCTGTTTCGTCTGTATCGCAGCGTCTGGCGGTATGCGGGCTTTTTTGAACTGCAGCAGATTGTGTTTGCGGTTCCGGTTGCGACGGTTGTCCAGCTGGCAGTGTATACAATCGCAGGCTATAAGATGCCGCGGAGCTTTTGGATTTTGTATCCGGCAGCACTGATGATGCTGACGATGCTGACGCGGTTTTCTTACCGTGCGTTCCGGCGTCTTCGGAAGAGAGTGACGGACCGGATGCGTGGCAATGGGATTACCCGTGTAATGATTGTCGGCGCCGGTGCAGCGGCCGATATGCTCATTCGGGAGCTGCGGACGAGCGACCACATCCGGATGCATGTGGAATGTGTCATTGACGATAATGAGGAGCTTAGGGACTGTATGATTCAGGGCTGCCGTATCGTTGGTGGACGGGACTGTATTATAACGGCTGCAAAGCAGTACCAGATCGATGAGATTATTATTGCGATGCCCTCTGTCGGAAAGAAGACGGTGGCGGAGATTGCCCGGATTTGTAATGAGACGGGCTGTGAGTTAAAGACGCTTCCGGGGGTATATCAGCTGGTGAACGATGAGGTGCGTATCAGCAAGCTTCGTCACGTGGAGATTGAGGACCTGCTTGGAAGAGAGCCTGTGGTTGTGGACCTTACCGCTATTACAGGGTATCTTGCGGGTCAGACGGTACTCGTTACCGGTGGCGGCGGCTCTATCGGAAGTGAGCTTTGCCGGCAGATTGCTACGGCAGGGCCAAAGCAGCTGATTATCGTAGATATCTATGAAAACAATGCATATGAGATACAGCAGGAGCTTCGCCGGAAGCATCCGGAGTTAAACCTCGTTGTACTGATTGCTTCGGTTAGAAACACGAACCGTATGAATTCTATCTTTGAGACATATCTGCCGAACATCGTGTTCCATGCAGCGGCCCACAAGCATGTACCGCTCATGGAGGACAGCCCGAATGAGGCGATTAAGAACAACGTCTTCGGTACATTAAAGACGGTACAGGCGGCAGACCGGTACGGAGTGGAGCGGTTTGTGCTCATCTCAACGGACAAGGCGGTCAACCCGACGAACATCATGGGTGCCAGCAAGCGTATCTGTGAGATGATTGTGCAGGCATATAACCGGAAGTCTCAGACGGAATATGTGGCAGTGCGGTTCGGTAACGTACTTGGCAGCAACGGAAGTGTCATTCCGCTCTTTAAACAGCAGATTAAAGAGGGCGGGCCGGTTACGGTAACGCATCCGGATATCATCCGTTACTTTATGACGATACCGGAGGCCGTTTCTCTGGTATTGCAGGCAGGCTCCAGTGCACATGGCGGAGAGATTTTTGTCCTTGATATGGGTGAGCCGGTAAAGATTGTAGACCTTGCAAAGAACCTGATTCGCTTATCCGGATACATTCCGAATGAGGATATCATGATTGAATATACGGGACTCCGCCCGGGAGAGAAGCTCTATGAGGAGCGTCTCATGGCGGAGGAAGGACTTCTGAAGACGGCGAATGACCGCATTTCGGTGGCACAGCCGATACAGATGGATGATGAGGATTTTTTTGAACGGCTGAATGTCCTGAAGGATGCGGTATATGAGGAAACCGGCGAGGTCCGGGAGATGGTAAAGAAAATTGTGCCGACGTATAAGAAGCCGAAGGGAAAGTAGTAAGCTTTGCTTTGGTTCATTCGGAGGACAGCTAAGGAAGGTGATGAAACTCTTGAGCAGAAGGAATAGGATAAGGGTGCTGGTAAGTACCTGTCTGGTAATCCTGATTTGGGGAGGATACTTTCTTGCGGTACATTTCGGAACAGACAGAATTTTGGAAATAGAGGCAGATGATTTCTCCTGGGTGTATCAGGTGGATGCTATTGACGAGGTAGAAAAGGAAGTTGTCCTTTCCGGCTTTGCGTTTCAGCTGAATGTGGATTCTGCAGATGAACGATATGAGATTGTGCTTCAGGATATCGAATCAGGTAAGAAGTATTTCCCTAAGATGGAGTATAGCGAGCGCAAGGATGTGAATGACTACTTCCTGTGTGAATATGACTATCTGC
>CALZBV010000151.1 GCA_945622055.1 uncultured Clostridia bacterium | reverse complement strand
AATACCCTTCGGGTCTTCTCCGATTCTTCCGCTCTTATGTGCACCGATAGGATTGAAATAACGTAAAAGAATGACGTTCCACTCCGAATCTGCCTTCTGAAGGTCGGTCAGAATCTGCTCAAGCATGTGCTTGGTCCAGCCGTAAGGATTCGTACATACTCCCTTCGGACACTCCTCCGTAATCGGAATAAATGCCGGTTCACCGTATACCGTTGCAGAGGACGAGAAAATAATATTCTTACAACCGTTTTCTCTCATAGCCTTACACAGATTGATGGTTCCTCCGATGTTATTCTCATAATACTCCAAAGGCTTTGCCACCGACTCACCCACTGCCTTTAAGCCTGCGAAATGAATGACTGCCTGAGGCTTTTCCTTTGCAAAAATACGGCTCATTTCCTCATAATCGCGGATATCTGCCCGGTAGAAGGTTACCTGCTTTCCCGTGATTTCCATAATGCGCTCCACTGCCTTTTCGCTTGCATTGTACAGATTATCCACGATAACAACCTCGTACCCTTCCGAAAGAAGCTCTACGCAGGTATGACTTCCGATATAGCCTGCACCGCCCGTAACCAAAATCTTCATACTACTCCTCCATTCCTTTATCTGCCATTTACATAGTGAATAAACCGAAGAAAACTGTTTCGTCCCTGTTCATTATACTTAAAAACGCCTGCACATTCCAGTACTTTTTGAAAAACAATTCCGACTTCCTTTTCAAGAATATCCATTGCATTGTCCCGGTTAATGTCCGGATACCCCGTTTTGAATTTCTCCACCCATGCTGCATGCTTTGCAAGCTGTGCATCTGCAGCGATGTCTTTCTTTTCTGCGAGAGCATCTGCCAGCCGTTCCAGCTCCTCCTTTAACCGGGCGGGTAAAACGGCAAGCCCCATCACCTCAATCAGACCAATGTTCTCCTTTTTGATGTGATGATATTCTTCCCATGGATGGTATAAGCCAAGCGGGTGCTCCTTCGTTGTAATATTGTTTCGAAGCACCAGATCCAGCTCATATTTCCCGTCACGCATACGTGCAATCGGGGTTATTGTGTTGTGCGGTTCTCCATCGGTTTCCGCAAATATATATGCTGCCTCGTCCGTATATCCTCTCCAGGCACAAAGAATTTTATCCGCAAGGTCCGTCAGGCGCTTTCTGTCTGAACCGGAAATTCTTATGACGGACATAGGCCATTTCACGATTCCTGCCTTTATATCCTCGTAACCGGCGAAGAAAAGCTCCTGTCCGACTGGCGCCTTTTCCATCGCAAACGTGTACTGTCCGCCCTGAAAATGGTCATGACTCAGAATCGAGCCACCTACAATCGGAAGGTCTGCATTGGAGCCGACAAAATAGTGCGGAAACATATCAATAAAATCCAGCATTTTCTCAAATGTTTCCCGGTTAATCCGCATCGGCACATGCTGTCCGTTAAATACAATACAGTGCTCATTGTAGTAAACATACGGCGAATACTGGAACCCCCACCTGCTGCCGTTAATCCGGATTGGGATGATTCTGTGGTTTTCTCTCGCCGGATGATTGATTCTCCCTGCATAGCCTTCATTTTCCACACAAAGCTGACACTTCGGATAAGAAGTGCTCTGCATCGTCTTCGCAAGTGCAATCATCTTCGGGTCCTTCTCCGGCTTTGACAGGTTAATCGTAATATCAATCTCTCCATACGGCGTATCACAGGTCCACTTGCGGTCCTTTTTCACGCGATATGTGCGAATATAGTCTGAGCTCTTACTCAGTTCATAATAATAATCGGTTGCCTCCTTCGGAGACTCCTTATACTTTTCCCAGAAGGTCTTAATAACCTGCCCCGGCTTTGGAACCAGAACATTCATAAGACTTGTATCAAAGAGGTCTCTGAGCACTACGGAATCCTCTGCAATCAAATGGTGTTCCACAGCATAGTCCAAAACCGCTCCGAGCACCTGCTCCAAATCCTCCGGTGTCACAACACTCCCAACCTCTCCCGGCTCTTCGTAGGAATCCAGGGAAAGCTTTTGTAAAAACTGATTCGTCGTATATATCCGGTCTTCCTCTTCAATCAGGCCATGATTTATACCATAGTCTACCAGTTTTCTAATCCATTCATTTACCATCTCACGCACCGTCCTATAAAACGCGAATTCCACCCTGCAGTCGAACCTTCAATACATGGCAGCTGCCAGAGCCAAAGACTGCCTCAATTTTTTCCTTATACTCCGCAACTGCTTCATTTTTTACAAATGCCTGGATGGTACCGGCAAAGCCACCGCCGTGAACCCTGCACACTCCATTTGCACCAAGGATGCTTTCACTGACCGCAAGTGCAACCATGACATTCTGTGAAGCCACATCCTTTGTACTGTAAATATTTTGCAGATATTTTGCAGACGAAGCTCCGCTTTCCTGTATCACCCGTAAAAATCCCTCGTAATCCGAAGTCTCCAACGCCTTTGCACCACGCAGGACGCGCTCCTCCTCTCCGTAAAAATGAATTGCACGAAGCACTGCCCTTCCGGAGGTTTTCTTCCAAAGCTCCGGAATTGCCGCATAAAAGACTTCCTTTGAAATCTCTCTTAAATGCTCCCTCCCCAGTACTGCGGCAACCTGGTTCATCTCTGCCGGAACCGCCGCATAATCATCGGTCAGGTCCGCATGAGAGCCCTTCGTATCAACGATGCAAAGGCTGAGACCGGCCTTTTCAAAATCACTTTGAAGCTGCTTCACTACCGGCTGTGCCTTGTTCTCAAAATCAATAAAAATCATACCGCCGACACTCGTAGCCATCTGATCCATCAGTCCGCAGGGCTTTCCGAAATAAACATTCTCCGCATACTGGCCAATCTGTGCAATTTCCACAGAAGACACCGTTCCGCCGTTATAAAGTCCGGACAGGATGGTTCCAATCAGACTCTCAAAGGCTGCCGACGAGGACATGCCGGCGCCCATTAATACATCACTGGTAATATAGGCAGTAAAGCCTCCGATGCCATGCCCCCGCTCACAAAGCCCCGACGCAACTCCCTTAATCAGTGAGGTAGTCGTCCCCTTCTCACTCTCGCGCATCTGTAAATCCCTGACATCGATATCTTCCATCGGGAAATTTCCGGACACCAGACGGATTCTGTAATCCTCTGTCTTTGCAACAACTGCAATTGCATCCAGATTAATTGAGGTTGCAAGCACCATGCCATTCTGGTGGTCCGTATGATTCCCACAGACCTCACTGCGCCCCGGTGCACTGTAAATCTCAATTTCCTTTTTCTCAGGAAAAAGCTCCTCAAAGCGCTTTAGCGCCGCAATATATCTTTTTCTGTTATACGGAACCCTCTCCCCATCAACATAAATTTCCTTCAGTTTTTCATCCAGAAGTCCTTTCTCGAGGTTCTCCTTAACCGTAATAATGTCCTGCATACTTTTTCCTCCATCCCTGACCATGTCGGCCCGCTGTTTCTTTAGGTCTACTCTATCATTTTGCATTCAAATGGCGCTAACGTAACCTCTCCTTGCGTAACCTCATGGGAATTGTGATTCATATACATGGTTACCCGCTGCGTTTCGTTGCCTCTGTTTACGATTTCCACTCCTTCTGCAGACGGAAGCATCGAAATACCGCATTGACGCATCATCCGCTCCATTAAAAGCTTCGTTATGCTCTCTTCCAGTCCGCAGCCAATATAGTAAGCCGTACCGCTTCCCGTTTTCTTTTTCGTAACTGCTGCAAATTCCCGGTAAAACTGATCTCCGTAGGTAAACAGCACCTCTGCATCCCTTACCCGTATCATATCCCGAAAAATGCCTCCCCTTCCGGAAACTCCGGAAAACTCTCCTGCTCCGAGCACCGGAAATGCACTGTACTCCTGAAGACTTTCGGTTTCCTCCACACAAAGCCCCGTAAGATCACAATAATGTACCGGCAATGTCTCTCCAAACGGAATATTGTTATCCGAATCCTTTACCGCATGACGATAGGTAAATACTACCGTTCCACCCCTTCTGACATACTCGTGCACACGCCTTTCCAAATCAGGCTCTGTCATAATGAGCTGCGGCAGAATCAAAATCCGATAGGAAGAAAAATCTCTTTCCTTCGGGATAACGTCCACCCCAACATTCCAGTCAAAAAAAGCTTTATAAAACTTCTGCATTTCTGCAGCAGGGTCCAGCAAAATACTCTGCCGCTGGATTCTGAAGGAGGCCAGAGAATCATAGTCATATACAATCGCAACCTGATTTTTCACCGGTGCATGCATTGCTTTTTCATAACGGGAAATCTCCCGAAAAAAGCTCTGAACCTCGTAAAACTTTCTTCGCTTCACATTGTCGGCATCCAGCACACCATAGCAAAACTGCTCTGCTCCCTTTGTTGCACCGCGGTAACGGAAATACAGCAAAGAATCTGCTCCATGCGCCATACTCTGGTATGACCACAGCTTTGCCTGATTCGGTCTCGGAAGAAAACCGGTAACATCATGTCCCTGTGCGCCCATAATTGCTTCGGTAATCCAGAAGTTTTCTCCTTTGAGTCCACGGATATAATCCAGCGCAAATGCTATTTCATGCGGCTTGATTGGTTCCTTCTGTCCGCCCCACACCGGGTAGTTGTTGTAGGCAACCCGGTCGAGGCACCTTGCCACCCCGGAATAATCCACATGCTTTGAAAGACCTCCCCCCGGGAAATCGTGCATTATCACTGCAGACGGTGCAAGCTCCCTTACGAGTTTTGCCTGAAACTCCATGAAATCCACAATGGATTTACTGCGGAAGCGCTCCCAGTCCTGACGCAGTGCAGGATTGTGTGTCGTAATCGTTTCCATTGGCGTCGGAATTTCATCAAAACTGTTGTATTCCTGCGACCAGAAGGTCGTTCCGTACACCTCATTCAGCCGGTCAATGTTCCCTTCAAACTTCTCCGCCAGAAATTCCTGAAAGCGCCTCCGGCAGTTTTCACAATAACAGACATCACTGCCCTCATGACCGATTTCATTGTCCAGCTGCCAGGCCACAATGCTTTTTTCGTCCTTATAGTGTGATACGAGCTTACGGATAATCTTTTCCGAGTATTCATACATGCGCTCACTGTTAAAGCAATACACATGCCTTCCGCCAAAGACTCTTTTCCTTCCGCTTTCAAATTCCGACAAAATATCCGGATGCTTTTTGGCCAGCCAGGCCGGAATCGTTGCAGTCGGTGTCCCCATAATTATCTTTAGATTTCTTTGTTTTGCCTTTTCTATCACACGGTCAAAAAAGGAGAAATCATAATCCCCCTCTCTTTTTTCCATCAGATGCCAGGAAAACTCGGCAATACGGATTACATTGCAGGAAAGCTCCACAATCGTATCCAGATCCTGTTCCAGCAGTGTCTCATCCCATTGTTCCGGATAATAATCCACGCCAAGCCACATAATCATACCTCCATAGTTTTACTCAACGTACCGTTTTCGGAAACTGCCGCAACGCTCCTGACACTTCCACGTGTTACCAGACTGCACGGAATCACAGTTTTTCTCGGAAGTCTCTGAATACTCCAAAGCCGCATTAACGCAAAGGAGGCTTCCTTCGCATTTTCCTGCAGATAAACCTCGACGGAATCTAACGGCGGATTGCTGCTCTCGGAAAACGTCGTATTATTATACGTCACAACATTGCAGTCACCCGGAACCGTAAAACCCTTTTCATGAATTGCCTTCAAAATACCTGCTGCAGCTGCATCACTCGATATAAAAAGTGCCTTCGGCGGTCTCTGATGCTTCTGTATGTATTGTTTCATCGCCTCATAGGAGCTTCTGGAATTCATTTCACAATCAATGACAAGGGACTCATCATAATTCCCTTTGTTCATCATGGAATTTCTGTAATAATAAAATCTGGGGTCCGTTGTCAGCTGCTTGATTCCGTTAAAGGTGTGCACCGCGCCGGCATAAGCAACCTGCTCATACCCCATCTCCTGAAAATGGTTCAGAACAAGCCGCACTGCCATA
>CALZBV010000150.1 GCA_945622055.1 uncultured Clostridia bacterium | reverse complement strand
AAAAGTGTAAGCGGGGAAGTACACATCGTAACTGCTGTTTTGAAATTTTACTGAATGGGGGAGGTAAGTATGAAAAGAGGAATATATATTTATTTTGTAGTGATGATGATTGTTTTTGCTGCTTCAGGATGCAAAAAAACACAAAATACAGAAGAAATGGAAGTGATACATCCGGAAGCATCGAGAATACGCATTACGGATATTGACCTTTTGATTGAAAAATCGGATTTGATTCTGATTGGTGAGTATACGCAGGAAACAGAGCAGTATTTCTTGGATGAGGAGAAAGAAAGTGTTATGTCGATGAACCGGATAGAAGCCAGAAAAGTATTAAAGGGTGACTGCACGGAGAAAGGAATTAAGGTTGAACAACGCTATGGTGTGATTGAGGAAAACGGAAAACAGTTTCTGTATACGATATCTGAAATGACACCAATGGTAAAGGGGGAACAGTGGATTTTCTTTTTGGCATATGACGAGCAGAAAGATAATTTCATGTGTGTGGGTGATTATCAGGGCCGTTACCCGATTCCGAGCCAGGAAGTTCTGGATATATGTAACGGAACGAAAGAAATGAACGCTGAGTTGTTTGGTGTTTATGACGGAACGTTGATTAATATTGAATTGTATGAGGAAATCATGGAAAGATTTCAGCTGGGCGGTGTCTGAGTAGGTGCCGGGCATATATCTGCCGGATGCGCCAAAGGTTGAGAATTGTTATGTAAGAGTGAATCAGGTTGAGAATAAGCGGAAAGGTATTGTTACAGGGAACTGTGGCAGTACCTTTTTTGTTTACGGACACTTTGTTACTTGATAAAAATTAGCTAAATTTAGCTTGACACTGGCTAAAAGTATGCTAAAATTAAATTAACAAAGTAAAATATAGCTAACAAAGGAAGGAAACGAAGGGAGCAGTGACAATGAAGCAGGTTTACCTAAACAAAAACTGGAATATGCATCGTACGGACGAGCCGGAATGGATATCGGCAACCGTACCGGGCTCTGTGTACGGGGATTTGCTTGCGGCTGGCAAGATGGAGGATCCGTTCTGGAAGGACAATGAGGACGAAGCAGTAAAGCTTATGGAGTATGATTATGAGTATCGTACGATATTTGCCTGTGAGGAGTCGTTGCTTGCTGCGGATGAGATTCTTTTACGCTTTGAGGGGCTGGATACGATTGCGGACATTTTCTTAAATGGAGTAAAGCTCGGTCATGCGGAAAATATGCATCGTACGTGGGAGTACTCGGTAAAAAGGCTTCTGAAGGCAGAAGAAAATGAACTTTCCGTTACATTCTTTTCTCCAATCAGATATATTACCAAGGCGTATGAGAAGGCACCGACCCGCGGAACAGAGGACGCAATGAACGGGTTCGTACATATTCGCAAGGCACATTGCATGTTTGGCTGGGACTGGGGGGCTCATCTGCCGGATGCAGGTATCTGGCGGCCGGTTTCCCTGCTTGGAATAAAGGAGGCGTATCTTGATTCGGTTGAGGTACTGCAGTATCATGAAAACGGAGAGGTACGACTTCAGGTTAAGCCGATGGTAGCTTTGGCAGACGGTTGTGAGGCGGTTGCAAAGGGACTTACCGCGCGCGTGACTGTTGTGGCACCGGACGGACAGGAAAAGGTGTATGAATCTGGAAGCCTGGACGAAGGCGAAATGGAAGATATCATCATTGCAAATCCAATGCTCTGGTGGCCGAACGGCTACGGAGAACAGCATCTGTATACGGTATCGGTGGAGCTGCTTGATGGAAGCCGGGAGGTTTTGGATACCTGGACGAGAAAAATCGGACTTCGCACGATTACGATGGACCGCACGAAGGACCAATGGGGTGAGCGGTTTGCTACCTGCGTGAACGGCGTTAATATTTTTGCCATGGGCGCGGATTATATTCCGGAGGATCATCTGCTCGGTCGTGTGACGAAGGAAACGACGAAGACATTGCTTGAAAAAGCAGTATTTGCGAATTTTAACTCGATTCGCGTCTGGGGCGGCGGATATTATCCGGACGACTGGTTCTTTGATTTGTGCGATGAATTTGGACTGGTTGTATGGGAAGACTTTATGTTTGCCTGTGCGGTATATGATCTCACCCCGGAATTTGAAGCGAATATTACCGCGGAATTTATTGATAATTTAAAGCGTATCCGTCATCATGCATCGTTAGGTCTGATGTGCGGAAATAACGAAATGGAGCAGTTTGTAAAGGAACGTACCTGGGTAAGCAAGGACAGTGAGGTGCGTGATTACATCATCATGTACGAGCGTATTTTACCGCAGATTATGAAGCAGTATGCGCCGCAGGTATATTACTGGCCGGCAAGTCCGTCGTCAGGCGGAGCCTTTGATGACCCGCGCGATGAGAACCGCGGTGATGTGCATTATTGGGACGTATGGCACGGAAATAAGCCGTTTTCCGAGTACCGTAAATTTTTCTTCCGTTATCTGTCAGAGTTCGGTTTTCAGGCCTTCCCGTCGAAGAAAACAGTGGAGACCTTTACCGATGATGAGCGTGATATGAACATTTTCTCGTACATCATGGAAAAGCATCAGAGAAACGGTGCGGCAAACGGTAAAATTATGAATTATATGCAGCAGACGTATAAATACCCGTCCAAATTTGAAACAGTGATTTATGCGTCCCAGCTTCTGCAGGCAGATGCGATTCGTTATGGCGTGGAGCATTTCCGCAGAAACAGGAATGACAGCCGCTGCATGGGCGCGGTTTACTGGCAGTTGAATGACTGCTGGCCGGTTGCTTCCTGGTCCTCGGTTGATTATTGCCAGAGACTGAAGGCGCTGCATTATTATGCAAGACGCTTCTTTGCGCCGATCATGATTTCCTGTGAAGAGGAGGGCATGATGAACAGCGGACAGGAGCTCGTCAGACTTCCGTTTGGTTTTCCAAAATCCATTCGCCTTTGTGTTGCAAATGAAACGATGCGGGAGGAAAAAATCACGGTAAGGTGGCAGGTGCGTGATGCAAAAGCAAATGTGCTTCGTGCGGAAGAAACGGGTATTTTTGTACCGGCACTGACCAGTGTATGGCTTGATAAGGTAGAGCTTCCTGAGATTGATATTTACAACGAATATGTAAGCTATCAGGCGGAAAAGGAAGGAAAAGTCGTATCGGAGGGAACGGTGATTTTTTCTTATCCGAAATATTTCCGTTATGAAGCTCCAGACCTTTGTGCAACCGTTGAGGGCAATCGGATTACAGTCAGTGCGTCTGCCTATGCAAAGAGTGTTGAAATCTTAAATGAAAACGAGGATTTGATATTGTCGGATAACTATTTTGATTTAAACGGAGACAGTAAAACGGTAGAGGTAATAAGTGGAACCATTGACCATTTAAGACTTCGGAGCGTATACGACATAAACTAATTTTCACGGGACCTTCTGAAGATGTGTAAGCATTGTGCCTGTCGTGAAATACGAAGGACGGGAGGAAGAAAGGACAGACGGAATGAATCGGAAATATATACTTGATACAGAAGAAAACAGAAGCTTTTTGAAATCGCTTACGGAGGATTTGCTGCGATTCGGACACAGATTTCCGGCTCCTGCCAAGGGCGCATACTATCTGGGCGATGACGGAACCCCGTGGACAGACCGCCCGTGTGAAACATGGATTACCTGTCGCATGGCGCATGTTTACAGCATCGGAAGTATGCTGGGCCACGAAGGAAGTGAGGCTTTGGTTGATGCTGCGCTGTCAGGTCTGATGGGAGAATTACATGATACAAAAAACGGTGGCTGGTATCCCGGCATTACTGCGGAAAATGAGATATTGCCGAACAAGCAGTGCTACGCTCATGCCTTTGTCATTCTGGCGGCAACTTCAGCGGTTCTTGTTAACCGCCCGAAGGCAAAGGAGCTTCTTTCGGAGGCGCTGGCACTTTATGATAAAAGATTCTGGAATGAGGAGGAAGGACTTGCCTGTGATACCTGGAATACGGACTTTACGGAGCTTTCTGCTTACCGCGGACTGAATGCAAATATGCATACCGTAGAAGCTTTTCTTGCTGTGGCAGATGTCTGCGGAGAGGAAAAATACCGCGTGCGTGCCGGAAGGATTATCGACCGCGTGATTGGCTGGGCAAAGGAAAATGACTGGCGTATTCCGGAGCATTTTACAAGTGACTGGACAGCGGACCTTATGTGCAACAGGGAAAAGCCTGCAGATCCGTTTAAGCCGTTTGGGGCAACGCCGGGACACGGAATCGAGTGGGCACGTCTGATTACGCAGTGGGCAACCTCGACCTGGAAGAATGAAAAGGACAAGGCACAGAACTACATCGAAGCAGCCGAAATGCTCTATAACCGGGCGGTTTCGGATGCGTGGAATGCGGACGGTGCGCCGGGCATTGTCTATACGACGGATTGGAACGGCGCTCCGGTAGTACATGACCGCATGCACTGGACGCTTGCAGAGGCAATTAATACGTCAGCTGTGTTATACCGCGTAACCGGAAAAGGGCAGTATGCAAATCAGTATGCAGAGTTCATGGAGTATCTGGAGGATAAGGTATTGGATCATAAAAATGGCTCCTGGTTTCATCAGTTAAATGAGAAAAATGAAGTAATCGGAACGGTATGGCCGGGAAAATCAGACCTTTATCATGCACTTCAGGCCACACTGATTCCGTATCATGAGGTAGATACTTCAATAGCGGTTTCGGTAAAAATGAAGCAGTTTGATGTAATTGCGCTTGGTGAATTACTAATTGATTTTACTGAGAATGGATATAACAGCGATGGGAACCCACAGCTTACCGCAAATCCGGGCGGGGCACCCTGCAATGTTCTTGCAATGCTGCAAAAGCTTTCAAAAAAGACCGCATTTATCGGAAAAGTCGGAAAGGATGCGTTTGGCAGATTTTTGATTGAAACGGTCAAAAATGCAGGAATTGATACAACGAATCTTTGTCAGGATGAGAAGGTGCCGACAACGCTTGCCTTTGTTCATACGGCAGAGGATGGAGACCGGAGCTTTTCCTTCTACCGAAATCCCGGGGCAGATATGATGCTTTCGGAGGAGGAGATTGATTATCGTCTGATGGATGCTGCACGAATCTTTCATTTCGGGACGCTGTCGATGACGCAGGAAGGGGTAAGAGCTGCGACAAAGCGTGCGGTTTCCTGTGCAAAGGAAAAGGGACTGCTGATTTCGTTTGATCCGAATTACCGGCCATTGCTATGGGAGGATACGGATACCGCAAAGGAAATGATGCGGTATGGATTTTCAATGTGTGATATTTTAAAGATTTCAGATGACGAGATTACGTTTGTGACCGGAAAAGAGACGGTGGAAGAGGCAATTTCAGCTTTTTACGGGCAGTACCGGCCAAAGCTTATGTGCGTGACCTGCGGAAAGAAAGGCAGTATTGCCCTGTATAACGGAATGCAGGTTTTTTGCGAGGCGGTGTTGCGGGAGGATACCATTGAAACAACGGGCGCGGGTGACACTTTTATGGCATGTGTGCTGAACTATGTGCTGGAGCATGGTCTGGACGGGCTTTCAGAGCAGGATTTGTCTGCAATGCAGCAGTTTGCCGCTGCCGCTGCATCCGTTATCACGACCAGAAAGGGTGCGCTAAAGGTGATGCCGACGAAGGAAGAGGTGCTGCAGAATATGCAGGTAAACCGTCGGAAACACGAAGACCGATAAGGAGAAGCAGGACAATTTGCAAACGAAACATTGGGAAACAAACGGGAGGAGGGGATACCTATGGGAAAAGCAGTAAGATTATCTGATATCGGTTCTCGACTGGGCGTCAGCACCGTGACAGTGTCGAAAGCCTTATCCGGACAAAAGGGTGTAAGCGAGGAGCTTCGTGCGAAAATTATTGCGTTGTCTGTTGAAATGGGATACCGTAAGGAGATTTCAAAGGATAACGGTTCGCAAACGGACAGACATACCATCGGTGTTGTAATCTCAGAAAAATACATCGGAAAATATGATTCTTTTTATCTGAAAATGTTTCAGA
>CALZBV010000149.1 GCA_945622055.1 uncultured Clostridia bacterium | reverse complement strand
AATCCCACTACGGACTTGAAAAGAAGGATATCGCAATCGTTAAAAACGGAGAGCTTGATGCCGGTACCAAGGAGGATCTGGAGGAATTCCGCAAATTCTGTGAATGGGCGATGTATGCAGATATGACCGTGGATGCGAACTACCAACGCTTCTGCAAAACAATTGATATTCAAAGCTTTATGGACTACATGACTGTTCAGACCTATCTCTGCAATAATGACTTTGCCTACGGCGGAATGAACAACTGGCAAGCATGGCGCAGCAAATCCGTTCACACTGAGATTCCGAAAGCAGATACAAAATGGAGATTCATTTTCTATGATTTGGATTATGCTGCCGGTCTATATGGCAGTACACAGACAGCCTACAACTATGATACCCTCGGTAAAATGCATTCCTCAGGAACGGACTTTAATCTTCCGGCAATCCTGAAAAATGCATGTAAAAATGATACCTTTCGTCAGCTCTTCTACGAGAATTATGTAAGAATTATTGATACATGTTTTAATTCTGAGCTTGTAATAAATAAGATAGACGAATTTGTCACTGCATATGAGGAGGTTACGAAAGCAACCTTTTTCCGTTTTGGTATTGATTGGGCCGCGTACAGCTATGAAGGAAATGTGGAGCAGCTTAAGAACTTTTTCCGCCTCAGACCCGGCTATGCAAAACAATATCTTGATGCTTATTGCGGGGTTAAGTCAGAAGAAGTACCTTCCACATAACCCCTGATTCCGGAAACATTTCATTGAAGCTTCTCCTCATACAACGAATAGGTTCCTTCCGGATAACCAAGCATTGTAGTAATTTCTGAAGTAAGCAGACTGGTATTTAAGGCAGGTGCAACCATTGGAATTGCCCTGCCTTTTCGCAGGAAAAACACAAGCTCAGAAAGCTTTGAAGAAACATAATGATGTCCCTTCGGCAACACTTCCGTATCATAATCATTGTACCTTCTCATCCGTACAAGCATCATTTCTTCCGGCAGATACACATATCTTCCTACTGCATTCTGCTGATAAATCGGGGCAATTATCAGTTCATCTCCCAAAAACAGCTGGTCCTCCACTGACGCAGCAAGCTTATCCTCCGGGAAATCAAAGGCAAGCGGTCGAAACATCATGGAATCCTCGTATACCGCCTTCAAAAACTCACTGTAAAGATACGGAATCAGACTGTATCGAATCTGAATCATATCTCCCAATGCCTTGATATTTTCAAAACAATACAACTCCTGCCTTCTCGTTCCGTTCGAGGAATGATTACGAAATAACGGTGTAAATAAGGAATACTGCAGCCAGCGTATCATTAAATCCTCGGTTGTGTCACTGCCGAATCCGCCAACATCACATCCAACAAACAAAAACCCCGCCATATTCAGAGCCGGAAGCTGCTGCATCGACTGAAGAATATGAGACCACCACGATTTATTGTCTCCCTGCCAGATTCCACCATACCGATGCGCCCCGATATACGAGGAACGCGAGAAGAACAAGGTGCGCTTATGAGGCGCAAGCTTTCTGAGTGCCTCATAAGCAGCACGTGTCATATTCATTCCATAAAGATTATGCACCTCGCTGTGCTTTACAGGCTTACCATTCACGTTATGATAAAACTTCTCATAATCTCCGGCATTACCATTTAACCCGGCAACCATTCCGGTAAATGCAAAGTACTCATTAATTCCCACATTTTTTGTAGAGAGTTCCTCTAGCTTTGTAAGTGTATCGGCAAAGCGATCCTCCGTATAGAAAATCGCAGGCTCATTCATATCGTTCCAGAATCCGTCAATTCCAAGCTTCGTAAGTACGGAATACTTCTCCCCAAACCATTCTCTTGCCTTCGGATTCAGAAAATCCGGAAAATGCACTCTCCCCGGCCAGACCGCACCGACAAAGTCCTCTCCAGCCGCATTTTTACAGAAATGATTATTCTTTACACCCTCCTCATAAACCTCATAACCCTCCTCGATTTTTACGCCTGCATCGATAATCGGAACCAGGTGTACTCCCTGTCGTGACAGTTCGGAAACCAAATCGCCAAGGTTAGGAAAACGCCCGGCATCCACTGTAAAATCTTTATAGTTCTCCATGTAGTCAATATCCATATATACGCTGTCCAGTGGAATACCGGCTTTTTGATACTCCGATACTACCTCACGGATATCCGCTTCATTTTTATACCCCCAGCGGCTCTGCCCATAACCGAATGCCCAGAACGGAGGAATATAGCTTCTCCCGATGAGATGACGGAACCGGCGGACAATCTCCTTTTCGTTTTCTCCGGTAATCAGGTAAACATCCAGATCGTTTTTTTGCGCACGAACACGCATGAGACTTCTCCTGGTATAGCCGATGTCAAACTCCAGCTTTCCGGCATAATCAAAAAATACGCCAAAGGTAACTTCACCGTGAACAATCAAAAAGTTATGTGCTCCGTAAAGAGACAGGGTATCCTCCTGATGATGTGGGTTGTCAAAATTCCAGCTCACATAATGCCAGCCGCGCTTATTTATTCCACGCACCTGTTCCCCCAGTCCATATACAATATCATCTTCCTTTAGGCTATACGAAAAGCCACCTTTCCCATCCGTCTCAAAAAAAGGAAGCGTTCCTTCTGAAATAGCAATCTGCTCAACCGTCGCCTCGGTTGGAAATGGATTTCCATATCGATATCTCTGAATCATCGTTTTCTCCCTTCGCCAAAAGGAGGACCTGCCTTCTGATAATACACAAAACAGATCCTCTGATTTACAAGGTACAATTCATTTATAACTGTACTTATTTTGTTTTTCCTTTGATGACCGGCTCACTGGTCAAATCAACACCAAGCTTCTTGAAGGTATTGAGGTCTACCTCAGAAAGCATTACGGAGGTGTGAACCTGACAGCCCCTCAAGCATGGAAGCTGTGCCATTGCCCGCTTTGCGTTCTCATTTTCGCGAGCGGAAATCGCAAGTGCAATCAAAACCTCATCCGTATGAAGACGCGGGTTTTTGCTGCCGAGATACCCCACCTTTAAGGTCTGAATCGGTTCGATTGCACTCGGGGAAATCAGATGAACCTCATCATCTACACCGGCAAGATACTTCAGTGCATTCAAAAGCAGTGCTGCGGAAGCGCCCAACAAATCACTTGTCTTTGACGTAATCACCGTTCCATCCTCTAACTCAATCGCAGCAGTCGGGACACTAAGTTCATCCGACCGCTCCTTTGCTGCAGTCGTAACAATACGATCCGCTGTCGTAATCTTCGCCTGCTTCATCAGAAGCTCAATCTTATAAACCTCGTTTGCAGTATCCTCACCCTTGGCAAGCTTGTTTAACGCCTTATAGTAACGTCTGATAATCTCTGCCTTTGAGGCATCGCAGCAGGCTTCATCATCAACGATACAGTTTCCTGCCATGTTAACTCCCATATCGGTCGGGGACTTGTAAGGATTGCTTCCGTAAATCTCCTCAAATACTGCATTTAATACCGGGAAAATCTCGATGTCACGGTTATAGTTTACCGTTGTTATTCCGTAAGCCTCCAAATGGAACGGGTCAATCATATTCACATCGTTTAAGTCTGCCGTAGCTGCCTCATATGCAAGATTTACCGGGTGCTTTAACGGAAGATTCCAGATTGGGAAGGTCTCAAACTTTGCATATCCGGCTTTGATGCCACGCTTGTTCTCATGATACAGCTGGGAAAGGCAGGTGGCCATCTTACCGCTTCCCGGTCCCGGTGCCGTAATGACAACGAGTGGCCGGCTCGTCTCAATATAGTCATTTCTTCCGTATCCCTCATCGCTGACAATCTGACTGATGTTCGTCGGATACCCCTCAATCACATAATGACGATATACCTTAATCTTCTTCTTCTCAAGCTTTTCTTTGAACACATCGGCAGCAGCCTGTCCCGCGTACTTCGTAACTACTACGCTTCCAACGTAAAGTCCGCAATTTCTGTACTCCTGCACCAGACGTACAACATCCTCATCATAGGTAATTCCGAGATCCTCTCTCTTTTTATTCCTCTCAATTGCCTCGGCACTGATAACAATGACAACTTCGGCCTTATCCGCAAGCTTTAAGAGCATTTTCAGCTTACTGTCCGGCTGAAATCCCGGTAAAACTCTGGACGCGTGGTAATCATCGAAAAGCTTCCCGCCAAACTCAAGATAAAGCTTATCACCAAACTTTCCGATACGTTCCATAATGTACTCAGACTGCATTTTCAGATATTTGTCATTATCAAAACCGATTTTCATTTCATTTTCCTCTCATTCTTTGTGGTCTCTCACTCACCACTCATCATATTAGTTTACATGATTTTACAGGCACTGTCAACAAATGATTTCATGTTTTTGAACTCATTTTGACGTTGGTGTATAATTTTTATTGCTATAAGGAATCTTCGTGCCTTGCACGACAAACGAAAAAAATTAATGCAATTTTTTACTGTTTCTGTTATACTCTTTTTAGGGAAACTCTGAAGCATCATTGTTTTCCCTGAAATAGGATACAAAAAAGATATGGGAGGGTTTCTATGGGAACCATTTTAGGAATATCAATTCCGATAATCATTATTGCTGCCGCGATTTTTGCACTGGTCGGAACTATCTGGTATTTTTACCGCAGAGCCAAAAGTGCCATGAAAAACCTGTTTGGAACCGACAACTTAAAGGAGCTCATTGAAACCAGGGAACGCGAGGAAGCCGAAACGCCAAAATCTGTTTCCGGAATGACGAACCTTTACGTTCCGCTGATTCAAAAGGATTTTCCGGAATTAAACTGGGTACAGCTTAAGAGTATGGCAGAGGACGCCCTGCTTCAGCATATCGCTGGGGAGGGCTATACTGAACCACGCATCCACAAATCCGCGATTCTAAACTACTACAAAAAATCCGGTACCTGTGTCATCGTTTTTCAGAGTGGCGTACAGTATTTTGAAGGTGCAAAAAAAATTCAGACCCGTTACAATACACACATGATGTACATTCAGGATGCCGTTACCTATGGTCAGAGCAGGGGCTTTTCCGTCACCTGTCCGCACTGCGGAGGTCCGCTTACTTCCCTTGGTGCTAAGTTCTGTCAATACTGTGGCTCGGAAGTAATCCCGATTAACATCCACGTATGGCAGGTTGACAAAATCGAAAACCTTCGTGATAAATAAGCCTTATACCGCAAGGGATTAATCTCACATGAACCGAACCGGCTTTGTATTCAAAAAACGGGCTGCCGCAGCTTTGCGACAGCCCATTTCTTATCAGCCTTATTATTCTGTATAACCAAATGCATAAATCGTAAATGTCTTATCTTCCTGACCCTCTGCCATACGAATCTCTACCGTATGCTCAGCTGCCTCCTCTGCCTCCACAAGCAGTACAACGTTCGAACCGTTCCAGCCACCGGAGCCGTTTAATGTCATCACAAGCTCTCCGTCAACAAATACATCGGCACTTCCGAACTCATTTCCACCGGTCTTATAATTCATCAACAGATTCTTGCAGGTAAGCTTCATCGTAAAACTCTCATTACCTGCTTCACTGTCATGCTTCCAGTTGTTCGGGAAAGAAGAAACACCCTTTACTAAGAATTGCTGAACCGCCGTATCCACCTTGGTAAAGGAACCCTGGTTTACTTTGATTCCCTCCGTTGCGGAATCTATCAGCTTTGTTCCCACAAACTCTCTTCCCTTAATCGGGGCTTCCGGAATCGCATTCATCTCCTCTGCTTCCTCTGCATCGATTACACTGAGAAGCTGCATGATACAATCCTTCATAACGGTATGTCCGTAATTGTTCGGATGATAATCGTCCGAATAATACTTATTCTTTGTCATGTACTTTTTCGTGATTGCCGGGGAAATCGCATCCTTCATGCAAACCACCGGAATATCATAATGCTTTGCAATCGGTGTATGCTCATTCTGCACATTCCACATATCACTGCGAACCGAATAAATCATAATCACAGCAGGCTCATTCTTCTGGGAAAGCACATCATAAACAAGGCTCTCATAGGCGCGTCCCT
>CALZBV010000148.1 GCA_945622055.1 uncultured Clostridia bacterium | reverse complement strand
ATACGGGAACCGGAATCTGCAGAAACGACACCGCGCACATCCGGATTCATATTGGTAGTATCTAAAGAAGCAGGGTCAAGTGTAGTAATGAGGACATTATCTACACAGAAATCCTCCGTTCCCTCTGTCTCAAAATAGAAAACCAGAGTCTCTGTATCGGACGGAACCTCATAAGTACCACTTCCCTTTCCCCAGGAATCAGCAGAAAGAGTATCCGTCATTCCGACATTTTGATAAACTGTATCGGACGAACCTGCCCGCTTTAATTCAAAGGTACAGATAACCTTTGCTTTTGTATTCCCCTTCTGTTTTGCATCAAAGGAAACAGAAATCGTTTTTCCTTCAAACCCGTAGTTTGAAACATCGACCTGTGCACCATGCCAGTTTGCAGTACGTCCGGAAACAGAAAGATAATCGCTGCCGTCTGCCGCTCCGCTTACAATATCCAGAGATGCACCACCCCTGGAGGTAAAATACTTCTGTCCGTTCTCAAAACGATAGAGCAAAACCTCTACCTTTTCCTTATTCTCTGTCTCTAATGCGGCTACCGTACTGTTCGTATCTACGCTGAGACGAAGATCGTCAAAATAAAAATCATCCGAAGCGGAACTCATGTTAACAGAAACCGTAGGAGCTTTTACACCCGCCGGAACTGCAAGATCTGACTCAAGAAGTGTCCACTGACCGGAAGGAATATTCGCATACTCCAAATGTACCGGGGTTACAGAAGTATTATCCTGCTGCTTTGCCGACAGAGTACAGTCAAACGTCTGAGCCTGTCCCGTTTCCTGATAAACCCATACCGCAATATGTGCTTTCTTTCCAATGACATCCGTTTTGGCGTCTGTAACCTTTACAAAATTAATCGTTGCCCCCGCTACGGAAGACTCACGATCCGACAAACAAAAGGAATACTGTCCTGAATGGGCCTTCTTTAACACAGAAAGCTTTCCGTTGTTAATCGTAAAATTCTCGGTCTGATTGTAATCCTCACCTGTGAGTTCAACAATCTTTTTGTAATCCCGGTCCGGTGCCGTCGTCGGGGTAGGACCCTCTTTTACCTCACTCTTTGGTGTTGGTGTTGGTGCCAGGGTCGGAAGCGCCTTGTTCGGTTCTTTGCCGCATGCTGTCAGTGTCCCTGACAGCATGACCATTGCAGTAAGAACCGGAAGAATTTTTCTTAATCTCATTTAAATTGCCTCCAGAAAACTTAATCAAGGTTAAACAAACCTCTCGGCATAATCGTTACAGTACTGATTTCAGAACCCGGTGAAGTAACGCCACCATTTACGGTATACCACGGCGTAATGGAAAACTCTACCTTCGTCTGCGCTGCAGCGGTCTTGCCGCCCACCGTCTCAAAATGAATCGGTACATCAACGTAATAGATGTGTCCGTATCCGGAACGGAATGCGGAAGAGGTTCCGACAAAGGTTCCATCCTTTGCGTAAATTGCAAGGTCCTCGTCTGCCGAGGTAACTCCGGCTACGGATGTCTTTAGGGTATATCGTCCATTACCGTAACTGTTATTATCCTTGATATAAAAGTACACACGCTTGGAAACACCCGTTGTATCAGACTTCTTCGTATACGTATATCCGCCCTCTTCCGTACCGGAATGAGTCCGGAGTGCATACTTTTCATAAATCTCATTTCCAATCAGCTTGGATGCATCCGAAGAATCTAAATCCGTGCAAAGGAAGTACTCTCCGTCCTTACCGCTTGCATCATCATTTACCACTACGATGCTGACTGCCTTAGCTGCTGCACGGTATGCTGCAACGAAGGTATTGATGAAGAGCTTAACCTCATCATTGGTCAGATTTCCGTTGTGTCCCACACCGGAGTACGTAACGTTGCCAATATTGTAAATGTAGTAGTTGTTTCTTACATCACCTTCAATACGCATGAACGTCTTATCGTACCAGTTTGTGCCGGAATTACTGTAAACCGTATACCAAACATTGATGTTCGGATCCTCCATATTCAGCTGGAAATACTGCGGATGGGTCGTAACCGTACTTGCAATATCCGGAATATCATACGGATATGAGGTAACCGCACCTTCATTGATTACTTTGATCTTAGAAGAATTTGCATTATTTCCACCCTTACTATGGAAACGTAACAAAGTAGCATTGGTGTATCCCTGAATCAAAAGATAATTATTCTTCTTTACCATGTCGGAACGGTCTGTAGCGGAATCCGAATACTTCCACGGATAATCGGCACGGGTTGCACTCAGCTGATTTGCTCCGTAAAGCATAACATCATAACGATCCATACCAAACGAATTACGGAATTTATCCGTCATATTCTTTCCCCATACAGCAGGATTGCTGTTGGATACACCGGTAAAGGAGGAATTATCATGCGTATAAAGAATCGCATAACCGAGCTTCATGTAACGGTCAAGTGCCTCCAGAAGGTCTGCATTGCTTATGCCGTCATACATATCTGCAAAACCGGATACAACCATCTTATAGTCTTTTAGAAATGCAAGATAGTCATCTGCTGTAGGAGTGACACCTGACCCAACCTTATTCTGTACCGCAGTAATAATCGCATCCTCCTTATAACGGGTAAAGGTGATGTTCAGACCATTAATCTTACTGGTACCATCCGTGTTATAGATTCCCTCAAGGAACTTTTTCGTAATGGAATTGCTGTTCGTATGACTGCTGATATAATTCGCCAAATCCGTCGCATCCGGAAGCAAAATTTCCTTACCATCTGATGTTTTCTGATTTTTCGGCAGAATCTGGAGGATCGGAAGGTCATCAATATCCTCAGCCTTATGTGCCTTGATTGCGGAAAGACCGCTCATGGTACAGTATACTACATCATTGCGAACCAGATCCAGCTTCCAGTTAATGGAGCCGATACGACCTTCAATTTCACGCTGTAAGATATATTCCTTTCCGCCTTCTACCTTGCCACTTCCCTCATGAGCACCACGGTTACCGTCTGTCTTCATGAGATATACGCTTGCACCAATATTCTCATTCTCGGTAAACGTACCATCTCCGTTTGCATCCATATACAGACGAACACTGTATTGAACCCCTGCCGGAGCATCCAACTTAAACTTAAATTCAAGCGTCGGGGTCTGGGTTGCATTCGGGTTGATGTAATTCTCAGCATCCGACTTTGACATATCCTTATACGTATCCGGCTTCGCATAACGGGTCGGATCCGAGGTAAAGTCAAGACGAACACGCTTTGCCACAATGTTTGCTAAAGAAGCCTTCAGCTTATTCTTCTCTCTCGTCCATACACCATAGTCCGATGCATGCTGAAATGCGTTCTCATACAAAGCCTTACTGATATTAACATTTGCAAATTCAAACATATACGAGTTATGATCAATACTTCCGCTGATTTCCGCTTTCGTCAAATCATAATCATTAAAGAATCCGTCACCGTACATGAACAGAAGTCCTTCGTTTCTGCAGGCAGTAAACCTATCCAAAACAAGCTTTGTAATATCATTGCCCGAATAAGCAAAGTTTTTCTCAATGTTATCATCTCCGGAACCAAGGATATTGTACATACCCTTCTTGCCAGAGATTTCAATGGTTTTTCCGGTATGTGAATAAATCATTCCGGAAGGAAGGAAATTATAATCATCATTCGCACCAATATTCGTTCCGATGAAAATCATATCGTATTCGCCGAGCGGCTCCAGACGCTTACCAATCAGCTCTGCAGTATTAATATGATCCACGGTAACATTACCAATCAGATTTCCCTGTGCTCCAAACAGTGTCTTAAAGTACGTTGCCTCCTTCGTATAAACAGAAGCAGGTTCCACATCCAGAATCCTGATATCAGCATGAATCGGGAGGTTCGGATTATCCGGGGAATTTAGTCCGTTCATCATATACCAGATGACATCCGCAGTATCTACCTTTGCAGGACGGGAGCCCGTCGGGTCTGTATTCTGAATAAAATCATATACCTCATAACCGAACAAATCGTCTTCCGTTGCAACTGTCTTGTCTTCTATCTTATCCGCGTGCATTTTATCGGAAGCAAGATTACTGCCGTCGTACTGGAACAGGGAATCACGTACGGCTGTCTGCATTGCGCCGGACTGCCAATTGTATGGCTCTTTATTATTTGCAATACCGAACATATTGAGTACATTGCTTTTCTCGGCATCCGTATCAAACTCACTCTTTGCAACAACGTGATAAGGATAAAACAGCTCTTTTTCCCAATACTTCACACCGGTTCCACTCTGGTTGAGCTTAAAGGTACCGGTCTTAAGCGAAGTACCATCTTTTTTCTTCAGAGTTGTTCCGTCAAGTGTAGTTTCTCCGAAATTGGCACCGTCGAGTACCTTACCATCAGCATCAGCAAACATCTGGTAAAACGTCGTATTCTCCATCTGAAGCAACATCAGAAGAAGCTTATACATATTATTCTGGGTACCGGAAATCGTTGAATTTTCACTGCTTCCGTCAGAATAAACCTTCTTAAAATTGACGGTCTTTGTATTATCCGACTGACCTGCAGTACGGGACTGTGTCTCAATCAATACCGGACAAGCTGCCCCCGGAGCGGTAGCTTTGGCAAAAATGCGCTTTGCAACCTCCCAGTCAATCGGGTTGCTCACAAAGTCTGCACCGGTTTTATTTAAAATCTTCTTACCAAGATTGGTTGAATCATCGTGTCCAAACAAATCTGTGCGGAAAAACTTATCATCCGGCTTGTTACCCATTTTTGCGCTTCCACTGATAATAATCATATCCGCAAGATCGATTAAATCAACGTTCATATTCAGGTCTTCCGGGGTAACCGTATATACAACGGAATGATACTCGGAAACTAACTGTTCTACCTCCTCCGGATCCCGGTTGTAACGCTTTCCATCCTTCATTTCGTAAGCGAGACCAATCGCATACTTTAAGAACTGGTTCTTATGCGTATACTGTGCAGCACTGTAATTGACATAAGCCTTTTTTTCGCCAAGATCAACCTTGATTGATTCGCCCTCTGTCATTGCCATGTCCACATCCGCATACTTCGTTTTTTCCTCATATGTCATGGCATGAACTTCAGCAACATTAAGCGGCGTAAACGTATATCCACCATTCTCTTCCTTCTCAAAGGTCAGCTTCGTGACCTTCTGATAGTCTCCTGCGGTATCCTCAACGAAATTCTCACCATCTTTTTTATACCGTGTACCACTATACGCTTCGTCTTTAATCTCGATATATTCATCCGTTGAATCAGAAACCTTATAGTTTCCTTCTCCGGTTGTCATTTTCATGGTACCGAGATACGGATACTTCGCCTCCTGATGCTTGTCATAGCCTGCCGGAAGCTCATCCTCCCAGAAACCGGCAAATACACTCTTATTGGTAATTAAAGCACCGTTATCCGGAAGTGCCTTTCCTTCCCATGCCATCCAGTCCATGTCCACCGGTTCACAGCCGGCAATCTGATAGCCAAACTCAGCCAGACCATCGTACGGAACAATTTCCAGAATAAATAACGGGTTTCCCTCCGAACCGCGTGCTTGCGTCGCATCCTTGGACGGAAGCGCTATCTTTCCGTTGCTGTCAACAAAGTATGGCGAAACTGCGTCAGCAGTCGCAACCCTGTTTCTTCCGCCAAAAAACTCTGCATGCGTTACACTTGTAAAAACAACAGCTGCAGACAAGAGACATCCCAAAGCGATTTTTACTGCTCTACTCATGTTTCTACCTCCTAGTTGATTTTTCCGTTTCTGAGATTAACTACGGAATTGGTGGAATAGCTTTTTCCCTGAAAGGCAAATTTATAAGTAATATATACATATCCGTAATTCTTTGCTTCCGTGAAGCTGTTGACATTAAATGTCAGCTCTGAAATGTTGCTTGCCAGAAAGGTTTTACTCTTTGCCTTTCCGGAGAAATCCGTCAGTCTTTCGGAAGTATCCGCTCCGTCTGCCTTACCGTAACGAAGCTCATTTCCTACCTTTGCAAGAATATACCATCCGTCCGCCTTTTGAATTTCCACCGCCTTGTTATACCCGCTCGGGAGGCTTC
>CALZBV010000147.1 GCA_945622055.1 uncultured Clostridia bacterium | reverse complement strand
ATTGCAATGCCCAGCTTGTTTGCATTATAGATTACCGTCCGGATATAATCTGCATCCGTATCCACCATCAAAACAGTGTAACCGTTTTTCGGACTGCGGAACTTAATTCTTGAGACATACCCTGTTAATTCTGTTTCTTCCATCCTCTTCTCCTACAATACCGTTTCGCGTGCGAAACCTTCGCGCGAATGCAGTCCTATATACCAAAAAGGAGTCCAGAGCGGACTCCTTCACCGTTTTCACGCTTATTCTTTTTCAGAAACCTGTTTGTTTTGATATGTACCGGCTTTTTCCGACACATCCATGACCTTATCCCGAACCGGTGAGATTGTGTTCTGTTTCATGGATTCATACAGCTGCTTTGCAAGCCCAAGCTCACCGTTTTCTGCGATTTGTGAAGCATACTCCTGATACATCATATCACCAAAGTAGGAGGTGTATTCGCCCTTCTCCTCTTCGTTATCGGTCATAGCCTCTTTCATCTGCTTCAACACACGCTCTACCAGATATGCCTCGAACTCCTTACATACCTCCATCATTTCCTCGTCGGTAGAGTTCTCAGTGGAAACACCCTTCAGCTTATTCTGAAGCTTGTCCGACTTTGAAGTTTTTCCTGTCTGCTGATATTGGGACAGCAATAAATCACTGCCAATTCCAATTCCCATTCTGATTTCCCACCTTTCCGAAGGAACCTGGCTCTATATATTATCCGCGCAGGTTATTTGCTTGCTGGAGCATCTGATCCGATGCCGTAATTACCTTGGAATTCATTTCATATGCACGTTGTGCAACAATCAGGTTCACAATCTCATCAACCGTCTGCACGTTAGAAGCCTCCAGATATCCGGAACGAATCGTACTGCGCTTTAATGCCGGATCGTCCACTTCCATACGCGGCTCTCCGGACGCTGCACTTTCCTGAAATAAGGTTCCGGAAATCTTTGTCATTCCGGATGGATTGTTAAACTGTACAATTCCAATCTGTGCACGGAATTCATATTCCGTCTTACTCTTTTCTTCCCCGTTTTCGTTGGTGTATTTTACATCAACCTTCTCATATATTTTCCCTGTCTCATCCACCTCAAGGCGGTCGATGTCCGTTCCCATCGGAACCGAAATCTGCTCGCCATTCACATCAAGGACTGGAAATCCTTCTGAATTTGCAAGTGACATTCCCTCCGCACCAATCGCCCACACAAGCGAACCGCTTCTGGTGTAGGCGGTTTCACCGTTTTGTGCCTGTACGGCAAAAAATCCGTTTCCATCAATCGCAAGGTCAAAGACATTCTCCGTAGACACCATGTTACCCTGCTTAAATCTGGAGGTAATCGCCGAAGTACGGACGCCGGAGCCGACCTGTCCGATTACCGGCTTCGGATCTCCGTTATTATCGGTCACCTTCGTCTGAAGCTTCTGATACAGAAGCGACTTAAACTCTACGGTTTCTTTCTTGTATCCAACGGTATTCACGTTTGCCAGGTTATTGGAAATCGTGTCCACATTGGTCTGCTGCGCAATCATTCCCGATGCGCCGGTCCACAAAGATCTCAGCATAGCATCACCTCTTTCTCAGCTTACAGACGTCCAATCGAATTTGCGGAATTCTCCAGTGTCTGGTCAACCGACTGGATTACCTTCTGATTTGCTTCATACGCGCGTGTAATCGCAATCATCTGAACCATCTCGCTGACAACATTCACATTGGACTGCTCCGTATAGCCCTGACGGATCAGACCAAGTGCATCCTTTTCCTTTGCACCGTCTACCGGCTCATAATATACATCCGCAAACTTTTTTAAGTAATTATAATCCTCAAAATCATGCAGAAGCACCCGGTCAACCAATTCGCCGTCCGCGTAAACATGTCCTTCCGCATCAATGGCAATCTCGCCCGCATCCGCAGGAACCTGAAGATCACCTGATTCTCCCTGCAGATGATTTCCATCTGCATCAACCACAAAGCCATCCCTGGTCATATGAAAGCCTCCGGCCCGCGTATATCTGAGCCTGGTATTGCCAAGTCGATCCGTGACTGCAACTTCGAAAAAGCCTTCTCCATCAATTGCAAGATCAAACGTGTTCTCCGTTTCTCTCAAAGAACCTCCGTTATAATCCGTATAAACCTCTCCCACCTTCACGCCAAGGCTCATTCTGCCAATCTGACGTTCCACGTAAGGCTCCGATTTGTCCTTAATCTTAATCGCAAGATGCTGATCAAAGGACTGGGAGGTAACTCCCTCCTTTTTATACCCTACGGTTGCTGAGTTTGCGAGGTTGTTTGCAATAACATCCAGACGTTTCTGTTCATTTGCCATTCCCGTCCATGCCGTGTATAACCCTCGAACCACTTTGTCTCCTTTCTTCCGGCAGGTATCAGTCTCTTCTTCCGCTTAACATTTCAACATAGCGGCCGGTTCCGATTGCCACTGCGGTCATCGGATCCTCTGCCGTCATCGTAGGAATGCCGGTCTTTTCTTCAATCAGCTCTTCAAGACCGTATAACAGACTTCCTCCTCCGGTCAGTACAATACCTCTTTCTGCAATATCTGCTGCAAGTTCCGGCGGAGTCTTCTCCAGCACAGAGTGTACCGCCTCAACAATCTGGGACGTAGTCTCGCGAAGCGCTTCCTCCGTTTCCTCAGAGGTAACGGAAATCGTCTTCGGAAGACCTGATACCAGATTTCTTCCCTTAACATCAATCGAAATCGATTCCGGACGACGATATGCCGAGCCAATCCGGATTTTGATATCCTCTGCGGTTCTTTCACCAATCAGAAGACTGTTTTTCTTTTTCATGTATCGAACAATGGCCTCATCAAAATCGTCTCCTGCAATCTTGATTGAAGTACTTACTACGGTTCCTCCAAGAGAAATAACCGCAATATCCGTTGTTCCGCCACCGATATCCACTACCATATTTCCGCATGGTCTGGAAATATCGATTCCGGCACCGATTGCAGCTGCAATCGGCTCTTCAATAATTGCAACCTCTCTTGCACCGGCCTGAAGCGTTGCATCCTCAACTGCCTTCTTCTCAACCTCGGTTACACCGCTCGGCACACAAACACTGACACGTCTGCCGCGAAAACGACGCTTACCGACTGCTTTCTGAAGGAAATACTTAAGCATCTGCTCCGTCACAGTGTAATCAGAAATAACACCTGCACGAAGAGGCCGGATAGCAACGATGTTTCCCGGCGTACGTCCGAGCATCAGACGAGCCTCCTCTCCGATAGCCTTAATCTTATTCAGGTCACGGTCAAACGCTACTACAGACGGCTCCTTTAATACAACACCTTTTCCCTTTATATATACAAGA
Organism: uncultured Clostridia bacterium; assembly: GCA_945622055.1. Taxonomy (GTDB): domain Bacteria; phylum Bacillota; class Clostridia; order Lachnospirales; family Lachnospiraceae; genus SIG307. The sequence goes on along the minus strand of CALZBV010000147.1, from coordinate 2,735 downwards.
ACACTTGCGGTTCCAAGATCGATACCGATATCACTGCTTACCATTCCAAAATTCTCCTTTCCGGATCGAACGCACAATCCCACATATCTATTATATACATATTTGGGAGAATTTTCAAAGCATTTTTTTATTTTTAATCGTTTTTTTCATCTTTCTTAAGTATCGGCTCTATTTTGACTTTTTCTGAGTGTTTTTTATTTTTTGCGGAGCGTTTTTTTGTGTAATAGGAAATTCGAGGAATTTCCTATTACACAAAAAAAGGAAGCACGAACGTCCCGCACTTCCCTTTTGTTTATTCGCCTTCCGCAGAAAGCTGCTTTATGTACTCAGCTTCAAAATTCTCCTTTGGCATCGGTTTTGCAAAATAATACCCCTGTATGATATCACAGTGCGCCGCCTGAAGAAACATTTTCTGCTCCTTTGTTTCCACGCCCTCCGCCAGAACTGCCATTTCCAAGTCCTTAGCCATGGCGATGACATGCCATATAATACGCTTGTCACGGGATTTTGGATTTTCATCGCCCTCATCCAGAAACTCCTTGTCCAGCTTCAGTACATCCACCGGCATACGTTTCAAAAGATTCAGGGAAGAATAGCCCGAACCAAAGTCATCCATGGAAAGCCGGAAGCCCTTCTTTCTCAGTTCTTCCATCACTCCCATCAGAATCTCCATATCCTCATACATCGCCGATTCCGTAAGCTCAAATTCAATGTACTCCGGTGGAATATGATAGCTCTGTACTACCTTTTCGAGCTGGTCCGCCAGATTCTGCTCATACAAATGAGTTCTTGACAGGTTTACCGAAATGCAGATTGGCTGTATTCCACGTTTGAGCCAGTCCGCAATCATCTCACAGGTCTTCCGGAGCACAAACAGATCAATCTCAATAATAAATCCGTTGGCTTCAAAAACCGGAATAAACTGTGCCGGGGAAATCATCCCCTTTCTCGGATGATTCCATCGAATCAGTGCCTCCGCACCGATGATCTTTTCACTCACGGAATTATATTTTGGCTGGTAGAATACAACAAAATCACCCTTCTCCAAAGCCTCCCTGGAATCGTACTCCAGTTCATGCTCTTCCACATGACGTGTTTTCAGCACTTCATCGTAAAAAATAATCTTGTCAAAAATCTGCTTTTTACTTTCAATTCTGGCAAGGTTGGCATTTGCACGAATCTTGTTGATGTTTTCCGCACCTTCAATCACGTACACACCACAGGCAAACCGTACGGCACAAAGCATCAGATCCGTTTCATCCTCGGTGTACTCTGACATGGCATGAAAAATTTTCTTCATCCGTTCCTTTATCGTGTCACGGTCAATAAACTCCACAAGCATCGCAAAGTTGTCTCCTGATACACGGGAGCATAATTCCCCCTTCTGCGTAAACCTCTGAAGTATCTCCGAAAGGTGAATCAGCAGCCGGTTGCCTATTTCATAACCGAAAAGCTCATTGATATATTTGAAGTTCTCCACATCAAATGCAATATACGCATATTTTTTGTCCTGTCTGTTAATCAGCTCCTGCGCATCCAGCTTATGCTTCGTCTTTGACGGAAGTCCGGTCAGCTGGTCCACAAACGCCGCCTTGTAAAGCTCGCGCCGGTTTCTGATACTGGTCACAGCCGAGTAAACGGCAACAATAAAGAGGAAAATGACAATCAGCATCAGCACCGCGGTAGTCAGAAGCATTGAGGAAGCTATTTCTTTTTTTGCAACGGAAATATCCGAAATCCGCACCAGAAACAGATTTTCAAAACCATAAATTGAAGTTGCAGAAAGATAAAATTCTGCGCCGTTTTTTCTCTTTATTTCCCATACGCCGCACTGCTCCTCTTCCATCTGGTGCTCAAAATCAGACTTGTTCTTCCATAACCGGCCATTCTCCACGAAAGAGTCCCAGCCGCCGTCTCCCAGAAGCTTTGTACTGTTTCCGTCAGTCAGAAGAACATTTTCCTTTTCATCCGTTAAAAACCAGTACACGCCGTCGCTGTCACTCAGCAACCGTGTCTGCAGAACATTAACCGGAATATTATATCATAATATCTCTTTTTGTTTGGTATACTGGTGAAACGGCATTGCAAACACAAGTCCATCACCGGAGAACCCGGTCTTTGGTCTAAAGACCATCGGTCCCCTTTCCATTACCGTATCAAAATGCTCCTTTGTGATTCCCCATAAGGTTTCCTCTTTGGAAGCATCATACGGATATTCATCACCTCTGTAGTCGAAAAAGGTAAGCTCTTCTGTTACATAACCAATACCGGAAATCTGGTATTTTTCCAAAACAGTGTCCAGGAAATATCTCATGTCCCTGCCTTCATTCAGGGCTGCGCCCCAAAGCTCGTTCGCCGTATCAAGAACAGCCAGGTCCTTCCGAAGCTCATCCCTGAATTCCAGTGCCTTTGCTTTTGTCCGGCTCTGTACCGCTGCGTCCACCGCATTCTGAATTCTTGCTCCTGTCCAAGCCAAAAAAGCAAAGCCAATTGCGCAGACAGCAAGGATAATAATGCTGATCTGGCGAATCCTGTATTTTGTTTTGTTGTCTGCCTTCTTTGTTTTGTCCATTCTGCCTCCATGCATGGTATTACCGTTTACCTAAACTCCTCCGAAAGTATCTCCGCAGATGCTCCTTTTTCCAGACGGAGCATCTTACATTTTCCGTTATAAACCAACTGCGCCCGGTAGGAACTCTCCGCATGTACCACAACACGCACAAGAACTCCGTCTT